>JAGWRY010000027.1 GCA_028869495.1 Elusimicrobiota bacterium
GCGTCGTCGAGCGCCGGCGCGGCCGGCGAGGGGGACAGCGCGGCGGACACGGTTTCCAGCGGGCGCGGGGCGAGGGCGGACGCGGCGGCGGGAGCCGCGGCGGCGGCCGAGGCCTCGGAGGCGGCGCGGGCCGACTCGAAGACCTGGGCGGCGGCGGGCGCGCAGACGAGCTCGGGGGCGAGCGCGACGAGCGCGCCCAGCAGGACGGGCGAAAGCCGGGGCTTGCGCCTCCCGTATCCTTTAGCGTCCCGAGTTCCCGGCGTCACCGCACCCCCCTGCGCGTGATCCGTCATGCGTCCGTCACGAGGATTGTAGCGGCGATGCGCCCCGGCCCCCAGGGACAAGGGGACCAGGGCGCGCGAGCATCGGGCCTAAGCCGGGGTGGGCCCTTCGGGGGAGTCTTGTTGAGACCCGGTTTCAGCGTCCGTCAGCGGACCAGGAACTCGTGCGGGGTCGAGATCAGCCAGCGGCCGTCGCGGGCGCGGGCGCGGGAGACGATCTCGTACTCGCCGGGCTCGAAGCCGGTCCAATCGTACCACCAGTAGCCGCTGGCGCGGCGGCAGGGCTTCCAGTCCCCCTGGTTGATCGCGACCGAGACCTCGTCGGCGGCGTCCGGGGCGGTGACGCGGAACGAGTAGTGCCGGGAGTTCACCGTCTCGTCCTGCTGGGGGTAGTCGATCTCCGGGCGGATCTCGAGAGCGGTCCGGGCGGTCTTCACGGCGTTCTTGAGCGCGGTCTTCATGTCTTTTCCTCGCTTTCCGCGGCGGGGCCGCGGCTTATAATTATCGTCAGAACGGCACGCAACGCTCCGGCCCCGACGGGGGGCGAGCCGTTCCGTTGCGCCGCGCGCGGGAAGGAGGCGGGATGGCTCTCTTTCGGGACCGACGCGAGGCGGCGGAACTTCTGGCCGACCGGCTGAGGCGCTACGCCGGGCGCAAGGACGCGGTCGTGCTGGCGGTGCCGCGCGGCGGACTGCCGATCGGCGCGGTCGTCGCGCGCGAGCTCGGCCTGCCCCTCGACGTGATCCTGACGAAGAAGATCGGGCATCCGGAGAATCCGGAGTTCGCGATCGGCGCGGTGTCCCTCGGCGCGGAGGACGTCGACGAGCAGGCGGTCGCGCGCGAGGGCGTCTCCCGCGCCTGGATCGCGGCGGAGACCGCGCGCCTGCGCGCCGTCCTGCGCGAGCGCGCCCGCTTCTACCGCGGCGCCGCGCCGCCGGTCCCGCTCGCCGGGCGCACGGCGATCGTCGTCGACGACGGGATCGCGACCGGGAGGACCCTGCGGGCGGCGCTGGCGCCGCTCCGGCGCGAGGGGGTCCGCCGCGTCGTCGTCGCGGCGCCGGTCGCCCCGCCCGACGCGGTCCGGCGGCTCGCGGAGGAGGCCGACGAGGTCGTCGTCCTCGACCAGCCGGAGGACTTCGCGGCGATCGGGCAGTTCTACGAGGACTTCTCTCAAGTCTCGGACGCGGAGGCGGCCGCGCTGCTGCGCGGCGCCGGGGAGGCGCGATGACGACCAGGACTTCTTCGGGAGCGAGGGCGGTGAAGGTCGAGGCGGCGGGGACGCTGCTGGACGGCGACCTGGCCGTGCCCGAGGGCGCGCGCGGGGTCGTCCTCTTCGCGCACGGCAGCGGCAGCGGGCGCCTGAGCCCGCGCAACCGCTACGTCGCCGGCGAGCTCAACCGCGCCGGGCTGGCGACGCTCCTCCTCGACCTGCTGACGCCGGGCGAGGAGGAGCTCGACGACGCGACGGCCGAACTGCGCTTCGACATCCCGTTCCTCGCGCGCCGGCTGTCGTCGGCGTCGGACTGGCTGAAGTCGCGCCCGCAGACGCGCGACCTGCCGCTCGGCTACTTCGGCGCGAGCACGGGGGCGGCCGCGGCGCTGACGGCCGCGTCGCGGCGCCAGGACGTTTTCGCGGTCGTCTCGCGCGGCGGGCGCCCGGATCTGGCGGGCGACGCGCTGACGCGCGTCGAGTCTCCGACCCTGCTGATCGTCGGCGGCCGCGACGTCCCGGTGCTGGGCCTCAACGAGGAGGCGGCCCGCCGCCTGCACGCCGAGAACCGCGTCGAGATCGTGCCGGGGGCGACCCATCTCTTCGAGGAGCCCGGCGCTTTGGAGGAGGTCGCGCGCCTGGCCGCGGACTGGTTCGCCGCGCGCCTTCCGCCGCGCTGACGTCTTGCGCGGACGTCGTCCTATTATTACTATTATTACGATGAATCCCGAGCGCGCCGCCCCGCCGCCCCGCCCGCGGGTCCTGCTGATCGAGGACGACGACGCCTTCGCCGGCATCGTGCGCTGGTGGCTGGCCGGCGGAGACGACGGCGTCGAGCTCGAACGGCGCGCGACGCTCGCCGAGGGCTTGCGGCGCCTCGCCGAGGGCGGCGTCGACCTGCTCCTGCTGGACCTGGTCCTGCCCGACGGCGGGGGCTGGGACACCTTCGCCGCGGTCTCCGAGCGCTTCCCGCGCCTGCCCGTCGTCGTGCTGACGGGCCTGGCCGGCGAGGGCCTCGGGATCCGCGCGATCCAGCGCGGCGCGCAGGACTATCTGGTCAAGGGCCGCGCCGACGGCGAGACGCTGAGGCGCGCGGTCCGCTATGCGATCGAGCGCCGCGGGCTCCTGCGCCGCGAGGAGGACTTCTTCCACGACGTGAACCACGAACTGCGCGCCCCGCTGTCGGTCCTGCGCGGCGCGCTGGCGGCCCTGTCCGCGGGGGGGGAGCCGCTCGACGACGAGCGCGGCGAGCTCCTGCGGATCGCGGACGCGAGCGCGCGCCAGCTGACGGCCCTGCTCGACGACCTCGTCGAGTTCGCGCGCGCGGACATGGACAAGCTGGCCGTCGAGCTTCGCCCGGAGCGCCTCGACGAGCTCCTGCGCGAGACCATCCGCGCTTTCTCCGCGGCGGCCGCGGAGAAGAGGATCGTGCTCGCGACCGAGCTGCCGTCGCGCCTGCCCCTCGCGCTGGCCGACCCGGTGCGCACGCGGCAGATCCTGCACAACCTGACGGCCAACGCGATCAAGTTCACCCCGTCCGGCGGACGCGTCGTGCTGAGCGCCGGGCGCTGGGACGAGGACCCGCGCTTCCTGCGCGTCTCGGTCTGCGACACGGGCCCGGGCGTGGACGCGCGCCAGGCGGAGAAGTTCTTCGAGCGCGGCTTCCAGGGAGGCAGCGAGCGGGACCGCCGTCCGGGCCTGGGCATCGGCCTCTACGTCTGCCGCCGGCTGGCGGCGCTCCAGGGCGGCCGCATCTGGGCGGAGACCCGCGGCGCCGGGGGAGCCTTCTGCTTCACCGTCCCGGCCGCCGAAAAAGGAAGCAGGACGGTCGTTCGGCCGTCCTGCCGTCCTCGCGGAGCGCCTACTCAGTGACCCATTGCGAGCCGGGCCTTCGGCGGCTTCCGTTGCGTCTCGCGTAGGCCCCTCACTCGGGGGGCTCTGCGGGAGCGGGGGGCTTTCGCCCGTTTCTCCCGCTCTCGCCCATCAATGGCGCAACGCTTCGACCCCTTCCGTCGAGGGAGACCGCCCGAAAGCCCGAAAGTGTCCCGACGGCGCAGGCCGTGCATCGGTGGATGGCGCTGCTGACGGGCGGCGCACGGCGGCCCAGAGATTACGGGGAGGAGGTTGGGACCGGGGAGGCGAGGGCCTCGGGATAATGCCGCGTCAGGAAGCTCGCCGCCTCCTCGGGCGTCGCGTTCATGAACTCCCCGAAACGCGGGATGAGGAACAGAAGGGGGGTCAGCGCGATCAGGACGAGACCCATGAGGACCATCGCGGCGTTGAGGCCCAGCGCGGAGATGAGGAGGCCTGCGCCCGCGACGCCCAGCGGGGCGATGCCGCCGCACAGAAAGGCCATGATCGCCCCGACCCGCGCGAGGTGCGAGTCGGGGACGGTCAGAGAGATCTGCGTGTTGAGCGGGATGTTGGCCCAGGTCGCGGCGATGCCGATCCAGAAGAGGACGCTCAGCGGCAGCAGCACGTTGGGGACCCGGGGCAGGATCGCGATCCCGACGCCCATCATCGCGAGCGCGGTGATCGTCAGGCGATGCGAGCGCAGGCGCGCCAGGAGCGCGCCGACCGTCACCGCGCCGACGATCGCCCCGAGGCCCATGCTGCTCTCCAGGCTGCCGAGGAACCATGCGGGCAGGCCTCGTCCCTGCTTGACCAGCACCGGCAGGACGATGCCGAGGGGCGAGGCGGCGAGGTTCATGAACATTGCGACGACGCAGATCCAAAAAAGGACCGGAGTGCGGCGGATGAGGCGGACGCCGCCCGCCAGGTCGGCGCGCCAGCGCGAGAAGCTCGCCGCGCCCTCGGCGCCGGCCGGCCGCGTCGAGACCCGGATGGCGGCGCACGAGGCCGACGACGCCAAAAACGACAACGCGTCGGCGAGGAACGCTCCGAAGACTCCCGTGACGCTCACCACGACTCCGCCCAGGACGCCGCCCGCCACGCTCGCCAGCGAGTCGACCGCCTGGGTCTGGCGGAGGGCCTTCTGCAGCTGCGCGCGATCGACGAGCTGCGGAACGATGGCCGAGGCGGCGGCGGAAAACAGCGCCCCGCCGACGGCGCTGAGCGCGTAGATCGTCGTCAGGAGGACCGCGTCGTAGCGGTCGAACCAGACCATGGCGGCGATCGCCGCCGAACAGACGAAGCGCCATAGATCCGCGATCAGGATCAATCGCTTGCGCGGGAAGCGGTCGGCCAGCGGCCCCATCAGCGGCAGGAGGATCACGCGCACCGCCATCGCCGGTGCGATCACCGCCGACATCTGAGCCGCCGAGCCTGTCTTGTCGAGCACCCACCAGGCCAGCGCGATGCCGCCGCAGCTGCTGCCCAGCAGGGACAGGAGTTGGCCGAGGCGGTACAGCCAGAAGTCGCGTCCCAGGGAGAAATCGAAAAAGTCTGTCATGGCCGCGTCTCGGGTCCGGCTAGACTATCAAACTGCGGCCCGAGTCGCCGAAGGGCGAGCTCCAAAATTTCTTTGTAAACTCAGACGGACGCCCGCGTAGCTCAGCGGTAGAGCAACCGCCTTGTAAGCGGTAGGCCGCCGGTTCGATCCCGGCCGCGGGCTGACATTTTGGGGGACTTCCGCGCACTCATCTCCGGGACGCGAGACGCGTCCGAGGAGGTCGTCATGTCGATGATGTGCGCGATGGGAGCCTGCAAGGCCAAGTCCGGCGCCTGCGGCCACGAGAAGCTGATGATGCTGGCGATGGCGGTCGCGCTGGCCGCCGGGGCGTTCCTGCTCTTCAAGCATTTCGCCTGAGCCGGGGGCTCCTCCGCCGGCGAGCGCCGGCGGAGGAGCGTCCGTGCGGCGGCCGCTCGCGGCGCTGGATTTTCCGGAGGCGGCGAGGCTATACTGCGGGCATGGACGGCAAGGACGACGGGACCCCGACGATCGTCTACGCGACCGTGAACCTGATCGAGGCCGAGCAGGTGCGCGGCCTGCTGGAGGCGCGCGGCGTGCTCGCGCGGGTGCTCGACGGGAACTTCGTCTCGATGCAGCCCTGGCTGTCGGGCTGGGCGGGCGGGATCAAGGTCGTCGTCCCCGCCGGACAGGTCGAGGAGGCGCGCGCCGTCCTCGACGACGCCGGGTTCGGCCGCGGCGACCACCGCACGTGGCCGCGCCTGCGCTGAGCGCGCGTCAGCAGCCGATCGCGCGGCTGATCACGAGACGCTGGATCTCGGACGTGCCCTCGCCGATCTGGAGCAGGCGCTGGTCGCGGTAGAAGCGCTCGACGTCGAACTCCTTCATCAGGCCGTAGCCGCCGTGGATCTGGACGGCTTCGTTGGCGACCCACTGCGCGACCTCCGAGCAGTAGAGCTTGGCCATCGCCGACTCGGTGCCGAAGGGCTGGTGCGTGTCGCGCAGCCAGCAGGCGCGGTACAGGAAGGTGCGCGCGTGCTCGATCTTCATCGCCATGTCGGCGAGCTTGAAGCCGATCGCCTGGAAGCGGCTCAGCGGCTTGCCGAACTGGTGCCTCTGCTTGGCGTAGGCCAGCGCGGCCTCGTAGGCGCCCTGCGCGCAGCCCAGGCCCATCGCGGCGATCGACAGCCGTCCCGAGTCCAGGGTCTTCAGCATCTGCCGCGAGCCGGCGCCGCGCTTGCCGAGCATCGCCGAGGCCGGGACCTTCACGTTCGAGAAATAGAGCTCGGCCGTGTTCGACGCGCGCCACATCAGCTTCTTGTGCATCGTCTTGGTCGTGAATCCCGGCGTTCCCTTCTCGACGATGAAGCAGGTGAACTCGGGCGCGTCCTTGGTCCCGCCGCTGACCGTCTGGACGATGATGCCGTCGGTGATCGACGTCGAGCCGTTCGTGATGAAGATCTTGGAGCCGTTGATCGTCCAGGTCCCGTCGGGGTTCTCGATCGACTTCGTGGCCGAGCCGCGCGAGTCGGAGCCCGCGCCGGGCTCGGTCAGGCCGAAGGCGAACAGGGCCTCGCCGGCCGCCAGGCGCGGCAGATATTTCTTCTTCTGCTCGTCGGTGCCGAAGTACAGGAGCGGCGCGATGCCGAGGCTGACGCCGGCGGCGACCGTGGCCGCGTGCGAGCCGTCGACGCGGGCCAGCTCCTCGACGGCGATCACGTAGGACGAGTAGTCGAGGCCCTGGCCGCCGTACTCCTCGGGGACGATCAGGCCGAAGATGCCGAGCGCGCCCATCTCCTTCGTGAGCTCCTGCGACCACTCCTCCTTCTCGTCGAGCTCGTGGGCCCGCGGCTTGATGCGCGTCTCCGCGAACTTGCGCACCGTCTCGCGGATGGTCTTCTGTTCGTCGCTGGGGGTGAAATCCATGTCGTCCTCCGGGGGCCCCATTGTAGCGAAATCGGGAGCGCGGGGAAGCCCCCGCGCCTTCTTCCTTCTGATAGAATAGCGCCGTGACGAAGGCACGCGCCCAGGCCCGTCCTCACGAGAAGCCGCACCATCCGCACTGGCCGCTGGCGGCCCTCCTGTTCGTCTTCGTCTTCGCGCTCGGCATGCGGTCGGTCCACGAGCCGTCGACGTGGATCGCGCTCCGCACGGGACGCCTGATCCTGGCGGCGCACGCCCTGCCGCGGACGGACCCGTTCTCCTACGGCGCGGCCGGAGCCGCGTGGACGACGCCGTCCTGGCTGGCCGACGTCCTGTTCGCGAAGCTCGACGCCTGGGGCGGCCCGCTCCTGTTGATCGCGTTCAAGAGCGCCGTCGTCGCGGCCGCCTTCGCGCTGCTCCTGCCGATCAACCACGGCAGTCCGATGGTCGCCGCGGCGCTCCTGTCCGTCGGCGCCTGCGCGTCGTGGACGGGCCTGACCGAGACCCCTCTGGCCTTCGATTTCCTCCTCTTCGCCCTCTTCGTGCGCCTGCTGCGCCCGCGCCGCCGCCTGCGCTGGCGCGAGGCGGGCGCGGCGGCGGGCCTGACCGCCCTGTGGGCGAATCTGCACGGGGCCGCGGCGCCGCTCGCGCTGTGGCTGGTGGGCCTCAAGGTCTTCAAGGCCTCCCTGCGCACCGCCGAGCGCGAGCGCCTGGCCTACTGGGGCCTGCTGGCGGCCTGCGCGGCCGCCTTCGCGCTGAACCCGCTCGGCTGGGGCGTCCTCGCGCACGCCTTCTCGGACGCGGCGTCGGGCGCGGCCGTCTGGCGCACGCCGCTGGTCTCGCTCTACGGCGTCTTCCTCGTCGCGGGGCTCGTCGCGTGCTGGTTCACGCTCCAGCAGGAGTTCGTGACGACGCTGGCCGGGGCGAGCGTGATGGCCTTGTCGCTCGTCCTGCCCGGCCTGCGCCCGCTGGCGGTCCTGGCCGCGATCCCGGTGATCGCGCTGGCCCTCGGTCACGCCCTGCCGCCGCGCGAGGAGACCTGGCCGCGCGTCCTGCGCTGGACGGCGCTCGCCGCCGCGCTCCTGTTCGTCTACGTCCGCGCGGTCTCCGGGCCGCTGGCCCCGGTGCGCGGCTACGGCCGCCCGACGCTCGAGGGGGCGGTCCGCTGGCTGTCGACCAGCGGCGTGCGCGGACGGATGTTCAACGCTCCGGACTCCGGCGACGAGCTGATCGGCCTGACCGGGCGGACGGTCTTCAGCGACCGGCGCCAGTCGATCTACACCGCCGGCTTCCTGCGCGACGCGCGGGACTGGCCGCGGACCTTCCCGGCGCTGGACGGCGTCTACCGCTTCGACTACGCGGTCCTGCGCAACCGGCGCGCCGGCTCGCCGGCGGCGGTCTTCGACCGGGACCCGGCCTGGCGGCTGGCCTATGCCGACGACTGGGCCCTCGTCTACCTGAAGAATTCCGGCGCCGATTCCCTTCTCGCCAAGTCGTCCCCGTTCCGCCTGCTGACGCCGAACCGCCTGTGGCCGGACGCCCTGGACCCCCTGCTGGCCCGGCCGCGCGAGGCGGGCGAGGTCCTCGCCGAGCTCGACCGCTGGTCGGTGCTGGCGCCCGACTGCGCGCAGGCCCTGCTCTGGAAGGCCTACGCCCTCGACCGCCTGAAGATGAGCGGGCGCGCCGACCGTCTGCTGGAGCTCGCCGCCGCGCGCCCCGCGCTGGCCTGGGACCCGGAGCTTCAGGCGCTGGAGGCCTTCGTCCTGTCGGCCCGCGGCGAGACCGCGCGCGCCGCGCCGCTCTACCGCCGCGCCGAGCGCGAGGCCGCGCGCCTGGGGCGCGCCGA
>JAGWRY010000264.1 GCA_028869495.1 Elusimicrobiota bacterium
CGGGGCCGCGCGCGTCCGGCCGCCCGCCGTCGGGGCCGCTCCCGCGGAGGTGGCCGCGGTAGAGCGCCTCCGCTTGCGCCCGCTGGGCGCCATCGAGGGCGAGAGCCCGC
This sequence comes from Elusimicrobiota bacterium, assembly GCA_028869495.1. Lineage (GTDB taxonomy): Bacteria > Elusimicrobiota > Elusimicrobia > UBA1565 > UBA9628 > GWA2-66-18. Next base: position 111 of record JAGWRY010000264.1, read on the forward strand.
GCGACTCCGCTCAGCCAGCCCTCGTAGTCCGGCACGGAGACGCCCGGCGGCCGGCCGGCCTGGACATCGCGCGCCCGCGCGAGGCCGTCCACGGCCGCCCGGTAGCTCGCGACGGCCTCCGGCGGGACGCCGGGATCGGTCAGGAGCGGCTCCAGCGCCGCGCGGTCGTCCGCCGGTTCGGCGGCTTCGACGGGACGGTCGTGGAGGTAAGCGGAGCGGATCCGCGCGACGGCCCTCTCGAGGCGCGCGGCCGGAGCCGCCGGCGGGGGCGTCGGCTGCGACGCGACGGGGCACGCCAGGGCCGCCGCGAGGGTCAGGGCCGCCCAGAATCGGGGAGGGGTTCCCCTCATGCCCAATATGTAACACGCAATCCTTGACCTGTCAAGGATTGCGCCCGAAACGGGACGGTCGGTCTCGGCGGCCGGGCTAGAGGCGTCCGGCGCGCGTGTCCGTGCTCATCGGGATCGGTCCTTTCGGGTCGACCCCCGGTTTCGCCGGCTGGGCGGGTTCGCCCGGCTTGGGCGCCGGCTGGGGCGCGGGCTTCGTCACGACCGGCGGCGGGGGCGGCGCGGCCTGGCCCGGCAGGTGCGACCAGAGCTCGCGCGCCGTCGTCCACAGGATCAGTCCGAAGCCCCAGGCGCCCATCGCCGCGAAGAGCCAGAACAGATATTGGTTCGACACGGCCAGGGCCAGGCCCAGCATCAAAGACTGCAGGACGTAGCCCTTGGCCATGCGCGCCGGGCCCTCGTAGGGCGAGCCCACGCGGCGGTAGACGGCCGAGAAGAGCGCGGCCGCCGCGCCGGTCGCGACCATCGTGCGCAGGGCCCAGACCGAGGCCAGCGGGGGCGCGACGAACGTCGCCGCCACGCCGAGGCTGATGCCGAGCGCCGCGGCCACCGCGGGGAAGGCGCCCATGATGCGGTCGGCCGACGTCGTCTCCGGCGCGGAGAAGGAGCCTTCGAAGGCCTTGCGCCCGAGCGCCGCGGTCACGACCGCGGCCGACAGCGGCATCAGGCCGGCCGTCGCGGTGCCGACGAAGGCGGAGGCCGTCGCGTCGAAGAGCATGTAGACGGCCGCCCCGCCGATCGCGCCGTAGTGCAGGACCGAGGTCAGCACGTCGGCCGAGGTCGCTCTCTCGCCGCCCGCGCCGCGCGCGGCGAACATCCCGTACACCGCCCCGGCGATCGCGCCGCCGGCGCTGGCCAGCGGGTGCAGGGCCGTCAGCCAGGACAGCGTCGTCGCGGCCGAGAGCGCGCCGATCGGCGCGGCGAGGGCGACGGTGGGCGTCAGCAGGAGCGCGAGGCCGACGAGGCCGGCGGTCAGCGCCGGGCGGCTCCGGGACCGCTTCCGAACGGCGCGCGGAAGCGGCACTCCCTCGCCGTACGGCTCGGTCGCGCGCGCGGCGGAGACGCGCGCGAGCGGGACTCCGTCGCGGGAGGGCGCGGCCTGCGTCGGAAGCGGTTCGCTCAGGCCGCGGCGGCGCGCGGTCCCGTCGAACGTCGCGTCCAGGCGCGAAAGGCTCGAGCGCCAGCCGACCGGCTCGGCCGGGGCCTCGAAGGAGGAGAGCGGCACGAGGAGACGGCCGCGCGGGCCGTCGTGCACCAGCTCGTCGCCGGCGCCCAGGCGCGGGTCCTGGTTCCAGCGCTCGCCGGGCCGCAGCGGCTCCTGGAGCGGCGTCGGGCCGTCGGCGGCGGC
>JAGWRY010000265.1 GCA_028869495.1 Elusimicrobiota bacterium
CGGCGACCGGGACGGGGGCCGCCGCGGCGGGGGACGGAGCGGGCGCCAGGAGCGCCGGCGCCGGAGGAACGGAGAGAGGCGCGAGGGCCGTCGTCGTCGGGACGGGAAGGGCGGCCGGCCCGGCGGGGGCCGGCGGCGCCTCCAGGACGACGCGGGGCAGGGCGGCATGAGCCGTCCCGGCCGGGGTCAGAAGGAGGGCGAGGGCCCAGCGCCTCATCCCCAATAGTGTAGACGACGCGGCGCCCGAATGCCTGAGTCGAGGGGCCCCCCGCGGGGGGCCGAGCGTCCTAGGACCTCCGAACCGCCCGGAGGACGACGGTCTTCAGGAAGGCCTCCCAGGCCCGCTTCCCGGCGTGGGAGGGGTCGAAGCCGGGGCCCGACCTCTGCCAGGACAGGACGACGAAGCGGCCGTCGGGGGCGGGGGGCAGGACGCAGAAGTACTCGCCGCCCATCCGGCGGCGGCGCAGGTACGGGGTGTGCGGGTCCTCGTCGTCGAGGGGGAAGCTCCGCCGCCAGACGCGGACGCGGCGGCCGGAGACGCGCGCCGAGCCCGCGCGGTCGGGTCGGCGGCCCAGCGTCGTCGCGGCGGGGCCCTTCAGGAAGTCGGCCGGGGTCGCGTAGAACGAGCCCGGGGCGCCGAAGACGCGCACGACCAGGCGGTCGGCGCCGCGCTCGAAGGCGACGACGGGGTCCGCGCCTCCGGCGTTGGAATAGGCGGAGCGGGTCCAGCCCGCGGGCGCCGCGACGCCGACCAGGGCGGCGACGGCCTCGGCGGGGGAGGGCGTCTTCCGCGGCGCCGGCGCCGCCGCGACGGCGGCGGCCAGGACGGCGAGCCAGGCGAGCCTCATGACGGCAGTATAGCGCGCGCGGGCGGCGCGCCGCCAGGGGCGCATATCGTAGAATGGGCCCGTGGCGATCTTGGTCCTGAACGCGGGACAGCTGCTGACGATGGCGGGCTCCGACGGCCCGCGGGCCGACCGCGAGCGCGGCGGCCTGGGGCTCCTGCGCGACGGCGCGGTGCTCCTGGACGGCGGCTCGATCGTCGCGGCCGGCCCCAAGGAGCGCGTGCTGTCGCACCCGCTGGCCGAGGGCGCCGAGCGGATCAGCGCGGGCGGGCGGGTCGTGACGCCGGGCTTCGTGGACGCGCACACCCACCCGGTCTTCGCCGCGCCGCGCCTCGACGACTTCGAGGGGCGCGTCTCCGGCGCCTCCTACGCGGAGCTGGCCGCGCGCGGCGGCGGGATCGTCAGCACGGTCCTGGAGGTGCGCGGCGCGACGGAGGCGGACCTGCTGGCCGCCGTGCGCAAGAGGAGCTTCGACTTCCTGGCCTCGGGCACGACGACGATCGAGGCGAAGTCCGGCTACGGCCTCGACGTCGAGAACGAGCTGAAGAGCCTGCGCGTCCTGCGCGCGGCCGACGCGGCGGGGCCGCTCGAGATCGTGCCGACCCTGCTGGGCGCGCACGCCCTGCCGCCCGAGATGAAGGGCCGCAAGGCCGACTACGTCGCGCGCGTCTGCGGGGAGATGATCCCGAAGGCGGCCGCCGAGGGCCTGGCGCGCTTCGTCGACGTCTTCTGCGAGGAGGGCTACTTCGACCTCGACGACCTGGAGAAGATCGCCGAGGCCGGCGCGAAGGCGGGGCTCGGCCTCAAGGTCCACTCCGAGCAGCTGACGCGCCTGGGGAGCCTCCCGGCCGCGGCCAAGCGCCGCGCGGTCACGGCCGACCACCTCGACCACGCCGACGAGGGCTTCTTCGCCGACCTCGCGGCCTCGGGCACGATCGCCTGCCTGGTCCCCGGCTCGAACTACTTCCTCGGCAAGCCCTACCCGCCGGCGCGGCGCCTGCTCGACGCGGGCTGCGCGGTCGCGCTGGCGACCGACTTCAACCCCGGGACCTGCCCGTGCTGGGACATGCGCATGATCGTCTCGATCGCGTGCACGCAGATGCGCATGACCCCGGCCGAGGCGCTGGTCGCGGCGACGATCAACGGCGCGCACGCGGCCGGGCTCGGGCGCACGCACGGCTCGCTCGAGCCGGGCAAGGCCGCCGACCTCGTCTGCCACGAGGCCGAGGACTGGCGCGAGCTCGCCTACTGGTTCGGCGCTCCGAAAGTGCGCTGGACGATGAAGCGCGGCGGGATCGTCTCGGGGGCCGCATGAAAGCGGCTCCGGGCGCCGCGGAGCGGCGCAGGAAGGTCCTGCTCTTCGACATCGACGGGACCTTGATCCGCGCGGGCGGGTCGGGTCGCAAGGCGCTCAATCGGGCGGCCCTCGTCCTCTACGGCCGGAAGAACGTCTGCTCGGAGCTGTCGCTGGCGGGGCGCACCGACCTCTACAACTTCGGCGAGGCCCACCGCCGCGCGACGGGACGCCGCCCGACGCGCGCGGCCGTCGAGCGCCTGCACCGCGAGTATCTGAAGCACCTGCCCTACTACGTGAAGGCGGCCCTGCGCGACGGCGTCTACCGCGTGCCGCCGGGGCTGAAGACCCTGCTCAAGCGCCTGAGCCGCGACCGCCGCGTCCTGCTCGGCTTGGGGACCGGCAACATGGAGAAGGGAGCGCGCATCAAGCTGGAACCCTCGGGCTTCAACGCCTATTTCCTGTTCGGTGGCTACGGCTCGGACTCGTTCCACCGCCCGGCCCTCCTCAAGAAGGCGGTGCGGCGGGCCGAGCGGCTCGCGGGACGGCGCCTGCCGCCCGAGGACGTGTTCGTGATCGGCGACACGCCGCTCGACGTCGCGGCGGGACGCCGGGCGGGCTTCAAGACGATCGCGGTCGGCACGGGCTACTCGCGCTGGGAGGACCTGAAGGCCTCCCGGCCGGACCGGCTCGCGCGCGACTTCAGGGGGATCGAGACATGGCTGTCCTGGTTCGGGCTGAGCTGACGGGCGAGGCCGACGCCGCGGCGCTGGCCGCGCGGTCCGCGGCGGCGGCGCCGTCCGCCGCCCTGCCGACGCACCGCCGCGCGAAGATCCTGTCGGCGGCGGCCGACGCGATCTCGGCCGAGTCCGAGAGCCTCGCGCGCCTGATCGTCGAGGAGGTCCAGAAGCCCCTCAAGGCGGCGCGCGGCGAGGCCGCGCGCGCGGCCGCCACGTTCCGGCTGGCCGCCGGGGAGGCGGAGCGCCTCGGCGGCGAGGTCCTGCCGCTCGACCTCGACGAGGCCTCGGAGGGACGCTGGGGGCTGGTCCGGCGCTTCCCGCGCGGGCCGGCGCTCTTCATCACGCCGTTCAACTTCCCGCTGAACCTCGCCGCGCACAAGGCCGCGCCGGCCGTCGCGGCGGGTCTGCCCTTCGTCCTCAAGCCCGACCCGCGGGCGGTCAGGACCGCGGCGCGCCTGCTGGAGATCCTCCTGGCGGCCGGCTGGCCGGCCGAGGCTGCGCTGCTGGCGACCGGGCCCCACGAGGCGGTCGAGGCCCTGGTCCGCGACGACCGGCTCAAGATCCTGTCCTTCACCGGCTCCTCGCGCGTCGGCTGGCGGCTGAAGTCGCTGTCCGGCAAGAAGCACGTCCTGCTCGAGCTCGGCGGAAGCGCCGGGGTCTACGTCGGCCCCGACGCGGACCTGCCCTGGGCCGCCGCGCGCTGCGCGTGGGGCGCCTACGCGTACTCCGGGCAGACCTGCATCTCGGTCCAGCGCATCTACGTCGCCGAGAGCGTCCACAAGCAGTTCCGGCGCCTGCTGGTGCGAAACGTCGAGGAGCTGAAGGTCGGCGACCCGTCCGACCCGGCGACCGACGTCGGCCCTCTGATCGACGAGGACTCCGCGGTCCGCGTCGAGAAGTGGGTCAAGGACGCGCTCGACAAGGGCGCCAAGCTCTGGGCCGGCGGCCCGCGCCGCGGCGCGATCCTGCCGCCGGCGCTGGTCGAGGGCGTCCCCGCGGACAGCCCGCTGACCTGCGAGGAGGCCTTCGGGCCGGTCGCCCTGCTCGAGGCGGTCCCGTCCTCGGACGCCGCGCTCGAGAGGATCGCGGCCACGCGCTACGGCCTGCAGGCCGGGCTCTTCACGAACGACCTGGCGCTGGTCCGGCGCGCCTTCGAGCGCCTGCCGGTCGGCGGCCTGATCGTCAACGACGTGCCGACCTGGCGCTCCGACGCGATGCCCTACGGCGGGGTCAACGACTCCGGCCTGGGCCGCGAGGGCGCGCGCTGGGCGGTCGAAGAATACACGGAACGCCGCACCCTGGTGGTGAACGCATGAGAAGCCTCGCCGTCGTCCTGTCCGCCGTTCTGTGCGCCGCGCCGGCCCTGGCCGCCGCGCCGAAGACGCCCGCGCCGCCCGCGAAGGCGGCGGCGAAGGCCTACGACCCGGGGTTTTCGAAGATCATGATCGTGATCTTCGAGAACACGAACTATCCCGAAGCCCTCAAGCAGCCGTTCTTCAAGCGCTTCGCCGAGACCGGGGCCCTGCTGACCAACTACCACGCGATCACGCACCCGTCCCAGCCGAATTACGTGGCCCTGGTCGCCGGCGACACGATGGGGGTCATCGACGATGGGCACTACGACATCGTCGGAAAAAGCCTCGCGGACCTGCTCGCGGCGAAGGGCGTCTCCTGGGGCGTCTACGCGGAGAACCTGCGCGGGGTCTGCGCGAAGGCCGACAAGCAGGGCCTCTACCGGCGCAAGCACGAGCCCTTCATCAGCTTCAAGAACGTCCAGTCGGACCCGAGGCTCTGCCGCCGCATCCGGCCGGCCTCGGCGCTGGCGGGCGACATCAAGGCCGGGCGCGTGCCCGACTTCTCGCTCTACATCCCGAACATGAACGACGACGCCCACGACACGAACGCGGCCTACGCCGACAAGTGGTTCCGGCGCCGCTTCGGGCCGATCCTGGCCGACAAGAAACTGATGAAGACGCTGGTCGTCGTCGCGACCTTCGACGAGGACTGGAAGACCCAGCAGAACCACATCTACACGGCGCTCAACGGCGCCGGCGTCGAGCCCGGCGCGCGCTCGGACGCCCGCTGGGACCATTACAGCCTCCTGCGCACAGTCGAGGACGCCTTCGCCCTGGGCACGCTGGGGCGCAACGACGCGAAGGCCGCGCCGATCGAGGGGATCTGGAGGAAGAAATGAGCCGACTGGTGGAGTGCGTCCCGAACTTTTCCGAAGGCCGCGACAAGGCGAAGGTCCAGACGGTCGTCGACGCGGCCAAGTCCGCGGGCGCGACGATCCTGGACGTCGAGACCGACGCGGACCACAACCGCTGCGTGCTGAGCTTCGTCGGCGCGCCGGAGGCCTGCGTCGAGGCCTGCTTCCGCGTCGCGAAGGCGGCCGCGGAGCTCATCGACCTGAACGTCCACAAGGGCGAGCACCCGCGCATGGGGGCGACGGACGTGATCCCGTTCATCCCGGTCTCGGGCGTGACGATCGAGGAGTGCGTGAAGCTCGCCGAGACGCTCGGCGAACGCATCGGGCGGGAGCTGAAGATCCCGGTCTATCTGTACGACCACGCGGCGAAGGACCCCGAGCGCCGGGACCTCGCGAAGGTGCGCAAGGGGCAGTTCGAGGGGCTCAAAGAGCTGATCGGCAAGGACCCGTCGCGCGTTCCGGACTTCGGGCCGAACTCGATCCATCCGACGGCGGGCGCGGTCGCGGTCGGCGCGCGGCGCCAGATCGTGAACTTCAACCTGAACCTGGACACGAAGGACATGGCCGCGGGCAAGGACATCGCCAAGCGCGCGCGCGCCTCGGGCGGGGGCCTGCCCTGCGTGCGCGGCAAGGAGATCGAGCTGGCCGCGCGCGGGCAGGTGCAGATCTCGACGGTGCTGACCGACTACAAGACGAGCGGGGTCAAGCGGGTCCTCGACGAGGTCTCGCGCCTGGCCGCCGAGCACGGGGCCAAGGTCAAGACGACCGAGATCGTGGGGCTCCTGCCGCGCGAGGCGCTGACGGACTTCGCGCTGGAGAGCCTGAACCTCGAGAACTTCGACGCCGACGTGCAGATCCTCGAGCGGCGCCTGGAGGCGGTCGGCGCGCTCGGCGGCGACCCGGGCTGGCGGCGCGCGGGCGCCGTCGTGGCCGAGGCCCTGGCCAACACCGACGCGACGCCGGGCGGGGGCTCGGCCGCGGCGATCTCGGGGGCGATGGGCTGCGGGCTCGGGCAGATGGCGGCCGGGATCACGCTGAAGTCGAAGAAGCTGGACGAGGCCCGGCGCCCGGCGCTGACGGCGGCGCGCGCCCGCCTCGGCGCCCTGCGCGAGGAGTTCGACCGGCTGGCCGCCGAGGACGCGGCGGCCTTCGACGAGTTCATGGCGGCGATGGGCCTGCCCAAGACCGACCCTTCGCGCGCGGCGCGCATGCAGGAGGGGCTCAAGAAGGCCGCCGCGGTGCCGCTGAAGACCGCGCAGACGGCGGCCGAGGCCTGGACGGTCGCGCGCGAGGCGGCGCCGCTGGCCGGCCCGGCGGTCGCCTCGGACATGAACTGCGCGCTGCATCTCCTCAAGGCGGCCGCGCTCTGCGCGGGCGAGAACGTGCGCATCAACCTGGGCGGGATCAAGGACGAGGCCGCGGTGCGCGACCTTGACGGACGGCTTCAAAAGGCCCTGGCCGCCTGCGCCTGAGGCGTCAGGTCAGCGAGCGCTTCAGGAGGGGCGGAGCGATGAAGGTGGTCACGACGACCATCAAGACGACCGCCGCGTAGAAGGCGGGGTCGATCGCGCCCGAGGCCAGGCCGATCTGGGCGAAGATCAGGCCGACTTCGCCGCGCGGGATCATGCCGACGCCGACGCTCCAGCGGTTGACGCCCTTCTTGAGGACGGCCAGGCCGCTGACGACCTTGCCGAGCACGGCGGCCAGCACCAGCAGGGCGGTCAGGCCGAGCATCGCGCGGTTGCGCGGGACGAGCGGGTTCATCGTGCCGAGCCGGACGCGCGCGCCGACCATCACGAAGAAGACGGGGGCGAAGACGTCGACGACGGGCTGGATCGCGGCCTGGACGTCCTCGCGGCGGTCGGTGCCGGCCAGCAGGATGCCGGCGGTGAAGGCTCCGACGATCATCGCCGTCCCGGCGGCGTGCGCGGCCAGGGCCAGCGCGAAGGCGAAGCTGACGGCGGCGCCGACCAGGACGCCGCGCACGCGCATGCGGCGCACGACGCCGACGAGCTGGCGGGTCAGCAGCGGGCCGGCCCAGAGCGCCGCGGTCAGGAAGACGGCGGCCAGGACGGCGGAACGGACGACGCCGGGCCAGGAGAAGGCGCCCGAGGCGGCGATCCCTTCGACGGCGGACAGGATGACGACGCCGAGGACGTCGTCGATGACGGCCGCGCCGAGGACGATCCGCGCCTCCGGGGCGTCCATCTTGCCGATGTCGGCCAGCACGCGCGCGGTGATGCCGACGCTGGTCGCGGTCATCGCGGCGCCGACGAAGATGGCCTCCATCCCGCCGCGGCCGAGGGCGGTCATCAGGCCCCAGCCGAGCAGGAACGGGGCGGCGACGCCGGTCGCGGCGACGGCCGCGGAGGTCGGTCCGGCGCTGAGCAGTTCGGAGAGGTCGCTGCGCAGGCCGGTCTCGAACAGGAGCAGGAGCACGCCGATCTCGGACATCAGGCCCAGCGAAGGATCGTCGGGGCGGAAGAAGGAGAAGAGGCCGGTGCCGAGGACGACGCCGCCGATCAGCTCGCCCAGGACGGCGGGCTGGTCCAGGCGCTCGGCGAGCTCGCCGAAGATCTTGGCCGAGACCAGGATCAGCAGGAGCTCGGCCAGGACGCGCAGGACCGAGGCTTCGGGCATGGGATGATTCTAGGAAATCGTGGGCCCGGAACGAAGAAGGCCCCCTCGCGGGGGCCTTCCGTCGTTTCCGGCGCGGCGGGTTTTAGGCCGCGACCTTGCTCTTGAGCCGCTCCTTCAGGGCCTCGTACTGCTTGTGCAGCTCCTTCGGGAGCTTCGGGCCGAACTTCGCGAAGAAGTCGCGCACGCCGTCGAGCTCGGCGGTCCACTCGTCGGCCTTGACGGACAGGAGCTTGTCCAGCGCCCCCTTCGGCAGGTCCAGGCCGGTCAGGTCGAGCGCGTCCTTGGCCGGGACCCAGCCGATCGGGGTCTTGTCGGCCCGTCCCTCGCCGCGGCAGCGGGCGAGGATCCACTCGACGACGCGCAGGTTATCCCCGTAGCCGGGCCACAGGAATTTGCCGTCCTCGTCCTTGCGGAACCAGTTCACGTGGAAGATCTTCGGCGGCTTCGGGATGTTGCGGCCCATGTCGAGCCAGTGGGCGAAGTAGTCGCCCATGTTGTAGCCGCAGAAGGGCAGCATCGCCATCGGGTCGCGGCGCACCTCGCCGACCTTGCCGACGGCGGCGGCGGTGCGCTCGGACGCGACGGTCGCGCCGACGTAGACGCCGTGGTTCCAATCCAGGGACTCGAAGACCAGCGGGGCGACGCGCTCGCGGCGGCCGCCGAAGATCAGGGCCGAGACCGGCACGCCCTGCGGATCCTCCCACTTCGGGGAGATCGTCGGGCACTGCTGGGCCGGGGCGGTGAAGCGGCTGTTCGGATGGGCGGCGAGCATCGGCTTGCCGTCCTTCTCCTTGCGGCCGGGCGCCCACGGACGGCCCTCCCAGTTCGTGCCGGAGGCCGGGGGCTCGCCGTCGCCGCCCTCCCACCAGACGGTCAGGTCGTCCCCGAGGAGCACGTTCGTGAAGATCGTGTTCTTGTGGATGGTCTTGATCGCGTTCGGGTTGGTCTTGGTGTTCGTGCCCGGGGCGACGCCGAAGAAGCCGGCCTCGGGGTTGCAGGCCCACAGGCGGCCGTCCGGGCCGACCCTCAGCCACGCGATGTCGTCGCCGACGGTCCAGATCTTGTAGCCCTTGTGCTTGAGCCCCTCCGGAGGGATCAGCATCGCGAGGTTGGTCTTGCCGCAGGCCGACGGGAAGGCGGCGCAGACGTACTCGGTCTTGCCGTCCTTCTCGATGCCGAGGATCAGCATGTGCTCGGCCAGCCACCCTTCCTTGCGGGCCTGCCAGGAGGCGATGCGCAGGGCCAGGCACTTCTTGCCCAGCAGGGCGTTGCCGCCGTAGGCGGACCCGACGGACCAGATCGTGTTGTCCTCGGGGAAGTGCAGGATCAGGCGGTGCTCGACGGCGACGTCGGCGCGCGAGTGCAGGCACTTCGTGAACTCGCCGTCGGTCCCCAGCTTGTCGAGGACGGCCCGGCCGACGCGCGTCATGATGCGCATGTTGAGGGCCACATAGATCGAGTCGGTGATCTCGACGCCGATCTTGGAGAACGGGGAGCCGACCGGGCCCATCGAGAACGGGATCACGTACATCGTGCGGCCGTGCATCGAGCCGTGGAAGAACTCCTTGGCCTTCGCGTAGCCGTCCTTCGGGGACATCCAGTTGTTGGTGGGGCCGGCGTCTTCCTTGTTCTCGGTGCAGATGAAGGTCAGGTGCTCGGTGCGGGCGACGTCGTTGGTGTTGGAGCGGCTGTAGTAGCAGCCGGGGAACTTCTGCTCGTCGAGGGGCACCATGAAGCCGCGCGCGACGGCGCGCTTTTCCAGGCGGATCCGCTCCTCTTCGGAGCCGTCCATCCAGTAGACCTGGTCGGGCTCGCAGATCTTGGCCGTCTCATCCACCCACGCCTTCAGCTTCTCGTGTTTGCAGTCGATCATGGCCCCATTCTAGCACCATGACCTTCGGGGGGTGTTGACCCAGGTCAACGGGCGCCGGGCTATTTTGGGGGGGGTGTCAGCGGCGGTGCAGAGGGGGCGGATCGCCGCTTTCGAAGGCCTTCTGGGTCCGGCGTTTGACCCACAGGGCGAAGCCGGCGACCGCCGCCAGCAAGCCCCCGGCCAGCGCCGCCAGGGCGAGCCAGGAGGGCGGGATCCGGCCCGTCATCCCGTAGCCGCCGCCGGAGGCTTCGGGCCCGCCGGCCCCCGAGGCCGCGGCGCCGCCCGGTCCGGCGATCCGGTCCACGGCCTGCCGGTAGAGGGCCGCCAGGCCGGGGTCGAGCGAGGCGGCCAAAGTCAGGTCGGCCTGCACCTGCGCGGCGGGCCGGCCCAGGGCCTTCTCCGCCTCGGCGCGCACCGCGTAGGCCGGCGCGCCGGCCCCGCCGTC
>JAGWRY010000266.1 GCA_028869495.1 Elusimicrobiota bacterium
GGCATCGTCTTCTGCTCGTTCACCGAGGCGGTGCACAACCATCCGGAGCTGGTGCAGAAGTACCTCGGCTCGGTGGTGCCCTACTCCGACAACTTCTTCGCGGCGCTGAACTCGGCGGTGTTTTCCGACGGCTCGTTCTGTTTCATCCCCAAGGGGGTGCGGTGCCCGATGGAGCTCAGCACCTATTTCCGCATCAACGAGAAGAAGACCGGGCAGTTCGAGCGCACGCTGATCATTGCCGAGGAAGGCAGCTATGTGAGCTACCTCGAAGGCTGCACCGCGCCGAAGCGCGACGAGAACCAGCTGCACGCGGCCGTCGTCGAGCTGGTCGCCGCGGCCGACGCCCGCATCAAGTACTCGACGATCCAGAACTGGTACCCGGGCGACAAGGACGGCAAGGGCGGCATCTACAACTTCGTGACCAAGCGCGGCAAATGCGCGGGCGCGCGCTCGAAGATCTCGTGGACGCAGGTCGAGACGGGATCCGCGATCACCTGGAAATACCCGTCCTGCCTGCTCCTCGGCGACGACTCGGTCGGAGAGTTCTATTCGGTCGCGCTCGCCAACAACCGCCAGCAGGCCGACACCGGGACCAAGATGATCCACGTCGGCCGGAACACGCGGTCCACGATCGTCTCGAAGGGCATCTCGGCCGGGCACGGGCAGAACGCCTACCGGGGGCTCGTCAAGATCGCGAAGTCCGCCGTCGGCGCGCGCAACCACTCGCAGTGCGACAGCCTGCTCCTCGGCGACAAGTGCGGCGCGCACACGTTCCCGACGCTGGAGGTCGGCAACACGAGCGCGACCGTCGAGCACGAGGCCTCGACGTCGAAGATCGGCGAGGACCAGCTCTTCTACCTGCGCCAGCGGGGGCTGTCGACCGAGGACGCCGTCGGCATGATCGTCAACGGCTTCTGCAAGCAGGTCTTCAACGAGCTGCCCCTCGAGTTCGCGGTCGAGGCGCACAAGCTCATGAACATTTCCTTGGAAGGGAGCGTCGGCTGACATGTCCAACATCGTCCTGAAGATCGACAACCTGCACGCGAAGGTCGGCGACAAGCCGATCCTGAAGGGCCTGAGCCTCGAGGTGCGCGAGGGCGAGGTCCACGCGATCATGGGCCCGAACGGCTCGGGCAAGAGCACGCTGTCCTACGTCCTCGCCGGCCGCGACGGCTACCAGGTGACGGAGGGCGGAGCCTCCTACCTGGGCAAGGACCTGCTCGCGATGGCGCCCGAGGACCGGGCGCGCGAGGGCGTGTTCCTCGCCTTCCAGTACCCGGTCGAGATCCCGGGCGTGTCGAACAAGTACTTCCTCAAGGCGGCCTACAACGCGGTCGCCAAGCACCGCGGCGCGCCGGAGCTCGACGCGGGGCCGTTCCTGAAGTTCGTGAAGGAGAAGGCGAAGTTCGTCGAGATGGATCCGGCCTTCCTGAACCGCTCCGTCAACGAGGGCTTCTCCGGCGGCGAGAAGAAGCGCAACGAGGTCCTCCAGATGGCGGTGCTCGAGCCCCGCCTCGCGATCCTCGACGAGACCGACTCGGGCCTCGACATCGACGCGCTGAAGATCGTCGCCTCCGGGATCAACAAGATGCGCGGGCCCGGGCGCGCGTTCGTCGTCGTCACCCACTACCAGCGCCTGCTCGACTACGTCGTCCCCGATTTCGTGCACGTGCTCTCCGGCGGCCGGATCGTGAAGTCCGGCGGCAAGGAGCTGGCCCTCCAGCTCGAGAAGGAAGGCTACGGCTGGATCGGGGCGGAGAAGGCCGGCGCATGACGACGCCCGCCGCCGGCTTCGAGTCCGACCTGCGCCGCGCCGCCGGCGCGGCTCAGCCGCCCTGGCTCAAGACCGCGCGCGAGGCCTCCTTCGCGGCGTTCGCGGCCCAAGGCTTCCCGACCTCGAAGACCGAGGGCTGGCGCCGCACGCCGGCCGACCGCATCGCCAAGACGCCGTTCGAGCCCGCCGGGCGGCCGGCCGCGCGCACCGGCTTCGCCGGCAAGGCGCTCTGCCCGCTGGCCGTCAGGCGGATCGTCGTGCAGAACGGGCGGGTCCTGCCCGGCGGCGAGGGCACGGCGCCCGCCCTTCCGGCGGGCGTGCGCGTGCAGGCCCTCTCCGAGGTCCTGCGCGAGGAGCCCGAGACCCTGCGCCCGGTCCTGTCCGCGGCGCCCGACGCGAAGGGCCTGCCGTTCGGGGCGCTGGCCGCCGCGCTGGCCGAGGACGGCGTCGTCGTGCGCGTCGCGCGCCACGCGCGTCTCGACGCCCCGCTCGGGGTCCTGTTCGTCTCCGACGACGCGGAGTCCGGGCGCCCGCAGGCGGCGCACCTGCGCCTGCTGGTCAGCCTCGAGGAGGGCGCCTCGGCCGAGCTCGTCGTCGAGTCCCTCGGCCTCGGGAAGGCGCCGTTCTGGACGAACCTGCTGACCCAGGCCGTCCTCGGCGAGGGCGCGGCGCTCAAGCACTACCGCCTCCAGCGCGAGGGCGAGGCGGGGCTGCTGACCGAGGCCGCGCTGGTCGACGTCGGCCGCGCGGCGCGCTACGAGTCGCACGCGTTCGACTTCGGCGGCGCGCTCGCGCGCGGCGACCTGCGCGTGCGCCTGTCCGGCGAGGGCGCCGACTGCGCGCTGAACGGCCTCGCGCTGGTGCGCGGCGCGGAGGTCGTCGACCGCCACACGGTCGTCGAGCACGCGGCCGTCGGCGGCACGACGCGCGAGCTCTACAAGGCGGTCCTCGACGAGCGCGGCCGCTTCGTCTTCGACGGCCTCGTCGACGTCCGGCCCGGCGCGCAGAAGACCGACGCGTCGGTCTACAGCAAGAACCTCCTGCTGTCCGAGGACGCCGACGTGCGCACGGACCCGGAGTTCAAGATCCTGGCCGACGACGTGTCGTGCAAGCACGGCGGCGCGATCGGCCGGCTCTCCCCCGAGTCGCTGTTCTACCTGCGCTCGCGCGGGATCGGCGAAGCCGAGGCGCGGCGCATGCTCGTCTACGCGTTCGGCTCGGAGATGATCGAGCGCGTCGGCCTGGAGCCCCTGCGCGAGGCGCTGACGGCCGCGCTGCACGCGCGCATGCCCGAGGCCGCCGAGGAGGCCGCGTGAGCCGCCTGGACCCCGCGGCGCTGAAGGCCGACTTCCCGATCTTCAAGCGCCTGGTGCGCGGCAAGCCGTTGGTCTACCTCGACAACGCGGCGACCTCGCAGAAGCCGCGCGCGGTGATCGACGCCCTCGTCGACTTCTACGAGAATCACAACGCGAACGTCCACCGCGGCGTGCACACGCTCTCCGAGGAGGCGACCGCGATGGTCGAGGCGGTGCGCGCCAAGACCGCCGCCTTCATCGGCGCGCCGAAGCCCGAGACCGTCGTCTTCACGCGCAACGCGACCGAGTCGATCAACCTCGTCGCCTACTCCTGGGGACGCAAATTCCTGAAAGCGGGCGACGAGATCGTCATCACCGAGATGGAGCATCATTCGAACATGGTGCCCTGGCAGCTTCTGGCCAAGGAAAAGGGTCTGACGTTGAAGTACGTTCCGGTCGAGCTGGACGGGACGCTGGACCTCGACAAGGTCAAGAAGACTTTGGGGCCGAAAACGAGACTATTTGCGTTCACGGCGCTCTCCAACGCCCTCGGCACGGTGAATCCGGTCGATCAGCTCGTGCAGGCGGGCCGCTCCGTCGGCGCGGCCGTCTTGGTGGACGCCTGCCAATGGGCGCCGCACCGCCGGCTGGACGTCTCCTCCTGGGGCGCCGACTTCGTCGCCTTCTCGGCGCACAAGATGCTGGGCCCGACCGGGATCGGCGTGCTCTGGGGCCGCGAGGAGCTTCTCGAGGCGATGGACCCGTTCCTCGGCGGCGGCGACATGATCTCGCGCGTGACGCTCGAGGGCGCGACCTGGAACGTCCTGCCGTACAAGTTCGAGGCGGGCACGCCGAACTTCGCGGACGCGGTCGCCTTCGGGCCCGCGCTCGATTATCTGGAGAAGGTCGGGCTCGACGCGATCCGCGCGCACGAGGACGCGCTGGCGGCCAAGGCCGTCGCGCTCCTCGAGGCCGAGCCGGTCGTGCGCGTGCTGGGCCCGAAGGATCCGGCCGAGCGCTCGGGCGTGATCTCGTTCAACCTCGCGGGCCTGCACCCGCACGACGTCGGCACGGTCTTCGACCTGGAGGGCGTCGCGGTGCGCGTCGGCCACCACTGCTGCCAGCCGCTGATGCACAGGTTCCAGTGCGGCGGGACCGCGCGCGCGAGCTTCTATCTCTACAACGACGAGTCGGACGTCGAGGCGCTGGGCCGCGCGCTCAGGCGCACGATCGAATTTTTCAAGCTCGGGACGAAGGCGGGGGCCAGGTAATGGAAGGCGACGCGGAGCTCCAGGACCTGTATCGCGAGACGCTGCTCGACTACTTCCGCTCGGCGGCGCGCAAGGGGACGGCCGACCCGGCCGACGTGCGCGCGCACGGGATCAACCCGGTCTGCGGCGACGAGCTCGAGATCACCGCGCGCCGCGAGGGCGGCCGGCTCGCGGTCGTGCGCTACGCGGGCCACGGCTGCGTGATCAGCCAGGCCTCGGCCGCGATGATGGCCGAGGCGCTGGAGGGCGCGAGCGTCGAGAAGGCGCGCGAGCTCGTCGCGGCCTTCAAGGCCATGATGACGAAGAACGCGCCGCTCGAGTCCCTGCCCGCCGAGCTCGAGACGGCCGCGGCGCTCGAGGGCGTGCGGCGCTTCCCGCTGCGGGTCAAGTGCGCGACGCTCGGCTGGAACACGCTCGCGCAGGGCCTCGACGCGGCGGAGGGGAAAAAGAATGTCTGAGACGAGCGCTCCGGCGGCGGGCGGGATCACCTTCCGGCAGGTGGGCGCGGCCCTCCAGCCGGTCTTCGACCCGGAGATCCGGATGAGCATCGTCGACCTCGGCCTCGTCTACGGCGCCGAGATCGCCGCCGGCGCGAAGGGCCCCGCCGTCAAGGTCCGGATGAGCCTGACCTCGCCGGCCTGCCCGTACGGCCCGATGCTGCTGGCTTCCGCCCACTCCGCCTTGGCGCGCATCCCCGGAGTCGCGGACGTGGACGTGGACCTCGTCTTCTCCCCGACCTGGGACCCGCGCACGATGGCGACCGAGGAGGCCAAGGAGCAGCTCGGCCTCTTTTAACAAAGGGGTCAGGCACGGATTTAACAAAATGAGGATCACGAGCTCCGTCGAGTACGCGACGCGCCTGATGCTGACGCTCGCCCGCGAGCACGGCCGGGCCCCGGTCGCGGCCGAGCGCCTGGCCGAGAGCGACGCGATCCCGGCCGACTACGTCAGCCAGCTGCTGGTGAAGCTGCGGCGCGCGGGCCTCGTCGTCAGCCACCGCGGCAGCGCCGGCGGCTACTCGCTGTCGGAGGCTCCGGGGAAGATCACGCTGGCCCGCGTCGTGCGCGCGGTCGACGACGTCGTCTTCGAGGACGTCTGCGCGCGCTACGCCGACGGGCCCAAGGACTGCCGCCACCAGGGCGCCTGCGCGCTGTCTCCGGTCTGGAGCGGCCTCGGGAGCGTCCTGACGCGCTACCTCGAGGGGATCACGCTGGCGGACGTCCTGTCCGGCGCGCCCGCGGCCTGCGGGACGCCGGTCTGGCTGGAGAAGCTCTCGTCGAGCTGAGGAGGAAGGTCATGACGGTCCAAGAACGAGTCGAGAAGGTCCTCGAGAAGATCCGCCCTTACATCCAGTCCGACGGGGGGGACATCTCCCTCGTGTCGGTCGACGAGGGCAGCGGGGTCGTCAAGGTCGCCCTGCACGGCGCCTGCGGCTCCTGCCCGAGCTCGACGGCGACGCTGAAGGGCGGCGTCGAGAGGATGCTCCGCCAGGAGATCCCCGAGGTCAAGGAAGTCGTCGCGGCCTAAAACCGCCGATCATGCCGCGCTTCGAGCTGCACTGCCATTCGCGCTACTCCGACGGAACCTTGCCGCCCGGGGAGGTGGTCGAGCGGGCCGCGAAGGCCGCGGTCTCCCTGCTGGTCCTGACCGACCACGACAGCGCGTCCGGCGGCCCGGAGCTCCTCGCGGCCGCGGCGCCGGCCGGGCTCGGGGTCCGGCTGGGCATCGAGATCAACTGCGCGGGCGAGGGCGCCGCGGACCGCGTGCACGTGCTCGGCTACGGCTTCGACCCGGGGTCCCCGGGCTTCGGCGAGCGCCTGGCCGCCTTCCGGGAGCGGCGCACGGTCCGCGCGCGGCGCATGGTCGAGAAGCTGCGCGCGCTCGGGGTCGCGATCGAATACCGCGACGTGAGCGCGGCCGCGCACGAGACGGTCGGACGCCCGCACGTGGCGGACGCGTTGCGGCGCCTCGGCGTCGTGAAGAGCCGCAAGGAGGCCTTCGACCGCTTCCTGGCCAAGGACAAGCCGGCCTACGTCGAGTCGATGGGCCCGAGCCCGGCCGAGGCGATCGCGCTGATCCGCGACGCGGGCGGCTTCGCCTGCCTCGCGCACCCGCAGACGGCCGGCAAGGAGGCCGAGCTCGACGAGCTCCACCGCGCGGGCCTGGAGGCCGTCGAGGTCCGCTACGCGGCGCACACGCCGTCGCAGATGCGCGCGTACGGCGACTGGGCCGCGGCGAGGGGCCTGCTCGCGCTCGGCGGCACCGACTTCCACGGGCCCGGCACGGGCCGCGACGGACGCCTCGGCGTCGACTACTCGGACGCCGAGGCCGGGGCGTTCCTCGAGAGGCTGTCCCGGTGCTCGTGATCGCGCACCGCGGGGCCAGCGGGCACGCGCCCGAGAACACGCGCGCCGCGTTCCGGCGCGCGCTCGAGCTGGGCGCGCGCGCGATCGAGCTCGACGTGCACCAGACCCTCGACGGGGAGCTCGTCGTCGCGCACGACGACGACCTGCGCCGCCGCGGGCGCCTGCGCCGCAAGCTCAAATCCCTGACCTGGGAGCAGGCCGCCGCCGTCGACGTCGGCTCCTGGTTCGCGCCGGAGTTCGCCGCCGAGCGTCTGCCGCGCCTCGACGACGTGTACGACCTCCTGCCGCCGGGGGTCGAGCTGCACGTCGAGATCAAGCACGGCTCGTCGGTCTATCCGGGCATCGAGGAGCGCGTCGTCGCGCTGATCCGGCGGCGCCGGGTCCAGGCGCGCACGCTCGTCTCCAGCTTCGATCACGCGGCCCTGCGCGCGCTCCGCGCCCTTGACGCGGAGGCGCGCGTCGGCTATCTTCTCGGCTTGACGAGCCTGAAGACCGCCTTCCGCGAGATGAAGCCGTTGTCCGCCGAGAGCCTGAACATGAGCCTGCGCCAGACGACGCGCCGCGCGGTCGCGGCCGCGCACCAGCGCGGCTACAAGGTCCTCGTCTACACCGTGAACTCGCCGGCGGACCGAGACCGCCTCGCCGCCCTCGGCGTCGACGGCATCTTCACGAACTACCCGGAGCTCGACCTGTGGCGCTCCTGAAGGAGACGCGCGCGCCGGAGCCGACGCCGGCCCAGGTCGAGGCCGAGTCGGCGCGCCTGGCCGACAAGGGCCTGGCCGCCCTCGGCTGGCGCGACGAGGATCTCGAGCGCGCGGCGCGCCTGACCTGGAAGATCAACCACCTGAAGAAGGCGACGAGAGCGATCGTCCCCGCGCACGTCTACCAGCGCGCGGAGATCCTGCTCGGAGTCGCGGACTTCACCGGCGACTCGTACAAGCTCGCCAAGCTCTGCGCGCAATCGGACGCGAAGCGCATCGTCTTCTGCGGCGTGCGCTTCATGGCCGAGACGGCGAAGGTCCTGAACCCGGACAAGGAGGTCCTGCTCCCGGCGCCGGAGGCGGGCTGCTCGCTGTCCGAGTCGATCACGGCGGCCGACGTGCGGGGCCTGCGCCGGAAGCATCCCGGCGCGCCGGTCGCGACCTACATCAACACGTCGGCGGCGGTGAAGGCGGAGTCCGACGTCATCGTGACCTCGGCCAACGCGCCGAAGATATTGAGGAAGCTCTTCGAGACGAACCCGAAGGTGATCTTCACGCCCGACGCGATGATGGGGCGCAACCTCGCCAAAGAACTCGGCCGGACGCTCGGCAGCGAGCTGGTCGTCTGGGACGGCTCCTGCATCGTCCACGAGAATTTCGACGCGGCCTCGGTCGAGTTCTACCGGAAGATGTATCCCGGGGTGAAGATCCTCGCGCACTTCGAGTGCAGCCCGGCGCTCGTCGGCGCCGTCGACTTCATCGGCGGCACCGGCGACATGATGCGCTGGGTCGGCGAGCACAAGGCCCCGTCGTACATGCTGATCACCGAGTGCGGCCTCGGCGACCTCGCGCGCACGAGCTTCCCCGAGAAGGTCTTCGTGCCGATGTGCCGGCTGTGCCCGTACATGAAGGCGACGGACCTCTCGCGCGTCCTGCGCGCGCTCGAGCGCCCGGCGGCGAGCCAGCGCATCGACGTGCCGGCCGCCGTCGCGCAGCGCGCGCGCCGCCCGATCGAGAGGATGTTCGAGCTCGCCGAGGATTCGTCGCCCGCGTGAGCCCCTGGGCGGAGTGGTCGCCGGAGGCGTTCGCGCGCGCGAGAGAGGCCGACAAGCCGGTGCTGGCCGCGCGCGGTCCGCGGCCTCCCGAGTCCCTGCGCGGCGCCGAGGACGAGATCGCGCGCCGCTTCGTCGCGGTCCTGGCCGACCCGGAAGCGCGCCCGGACGCGGCCGCGCGCATCGGCGCGGGGCGCGTCGTGGTCCTCGACGCGTCGGGCGCGCGGCGCGCCGACCTGCCCCTCCCCGTCAAGGA
>JAGWRY010000267.1 GCA_028869495.1 Elusimicrobiota bacterium
CAGCGCCGCGCGGCCGCGGCGGCCGCCGCCGAGCCCCGCGACGTCTCCTACGCGAGCGAGCGCGCGGCCGCGCTGGCCTTCGTCGCCGCGGCCCGCGCCCGCCCCGACCAGCGCCTGGAGTACTGCGCGTACGTCCTGCGCGGCGCCGACGGGCGCTACCGCTTCGGGACGATCTACCGCGGGGACATGGACCAGTGCGACGACGGCCCGCCGCCCGCGGACGCCGCCGCCGGCGCGCACACCCATCCGATCTGGGGGCGCCCGGACGACCCGTCGGCGGACGCGCAGTCCTTCTCGGACAAGGACTTCGACTGGGCCGAGTGGTACAAGCTGCCGCTCTATCTCGGCGCGCCGGACGGGGCCGTCCTGCGCTACGCGCCCGGCCACACCCTCTGCCGGGGAACGACGCTGATGCGCCGCGACTTCGAGATCGTCCGGGACCTGCGGCCGAGCGTCGCCGACGAGATGGCGGTCCGGCCCGGGGCCTGGACGCCGCTGTTCGACGAGGCGGGGAACCCGCTTCCGAGGCCGTCCTACTGCCGCCGGGAGCCCTGAGGCGCGGCGCGCTCAGCGCGCGTGGGAGACGGCGTTCTTGAAGATCTCCAGCCCGACGGCCTGCTTGCGGTAGGTCTGCCGCGTCCAGTTCGGGTGCTGGTGGATCTCGATGAAGCGCTCGGGGTGCGGCATCAGGCCCAGGACGTTGCCTTCGGGGTTCGTCAGGCCCGCGATGTTGAAGATCGAGCCGTTCGGGTTGTGCGGGTAGCCCATCAGCTTGCCGTCCTCCGTCACGTACTGCAGGGCGATCGACTTGTTCTTCTTGAGCTCCTCGAGGTGGCGCGGGCTCTTGACGACGAGCTTGCCCTCGGCGTGCGCGACCGGGAGCTCGACCATCTCGGGCAGGCCCGCGAAGAACAGGCAGGAGCTCTGCGTGTTCAGGCGCAGGTGGACCCAGCGCGCCTCGAAGCGGCCCGAGTCGTTGACGGTGAAGCTCGCGGTCTGGTCGAAATTGTTCGAGTGCGGCAGGATCCCGGCCTTGACCAGGACCTGGAAGCCGTTGCAGATGCCGAGCACCGGGCGGCCCAGGCGCACGAACTGGCGCAGGTCGGTCAGCGTGTGGCGGACCTGGTTGGCGAGCACCCGGCCCGCGCCGACGTCGTCGCCGTAGGAGAAGCCGCCGGGGATCACGAGGACGCCGTAGTCCATCAGGCGCTTCTTGCCGGCCTTGATCTCGGAGATGTGGACGAGCTCCGGTTTGCCGCCGACGGCGGCGAAGGCGTTGGCGGTCTCCAGCTCGCAGTTCGTGCCGGCCGCGCGCAGGACGAGGATCTTGGGGCTCTTCACGCGAGCATCGCCGGCAGGGTCCTCTGCCAGGCCTCCTTGAGCTCGCGCAGCGGCTCCTCCATCACCGTCGAGCCGTCGAGGCCGACGATCTTCAGGATCGGGTTCGCGGTCGTCTGTCCGACGCGGCGCACCGGCGCGGCCTTCGCGCCCTTGCCGAAGTGGCGCAGGAACGCGCTCTCGTTCTCGGGGGCGACCTCGACGAGGATCCGGCCCGCGCTCTCGGAGAAGAGCAGGGTCTCGTTCGAGTAGATGCGCGGGTCGCGCGGGATCTCGTCGAGGTCGATCACCGCGCCGAACTCGCCGGAGAAGCCCATCTCGGCGGCCGCGACGGCCAGCCCGCCCTCCGACAGGTCGTGCGCGGAGAGGACCAGGCTCTTCGTGATCGCCGCGTGCAGGCTGCGCAGGCCCTCGAGCGTGACGGCCGGCGAGGCCTTCGGGACCTCGCCGCCGGTCCGGCCGAGCAGGCGGTGGCACAGGGAGCCGCCGAGCTCGTCGTTCGTGCGGCCGAGCAGGTAGAGCGCGTTGCCCGGGCCCTTGAAGTCCATCGTGACCGCGCGGCGCACGTCGGGCACCGGGGCCAGCGCCGAGATCAGCAGGGTCCCGGGGATCGGCAGGGGCCGGCCCTTCTCGTCCTTCGACTCGTTGTACAGGCTGTCCTTGCCCGAGATGAACGGCGCGCGGAAGCCCTTCGCGGCGTCGCGGCAGCCCTCGGCCGCGCGGACCAGCGCGCCCAGCTGCTTCGGGTCGTCGGGGGAGGGCCAGCAGAAGTTGTCGAGGAGCGCGGCGCGCGACGGGTCGGCGCCGACGCAGGTCAGGTTGCGCAGGGCCTCGTCGACGCAGGCCATCGCCATCCAGTACGGGTCGAGGCGGCCGTACTCGGGGTTCAGGCCGTGCGCGACCGAGAATCCGGCGCGGTCCTCGAGGTCGCCGGTCGCCGCGTGCGGCCAGATCACGCAGGCGTCGCCGGGGCCGTCGTGGCGCACGCCCTGGAGCGGCTTGATGACGGTGCCGGCCTGGACCTCGTGGTCGTACTGGCGGATCACCCACTCGCGCGAGCAGACGTTCGCGTCGGCGATCGCCTCGCGCAGGATCTCGCCGAGCCTCTTCGCCGCGCCGCCGGAGGCCTTCTGGGGCGGGGGCGGCGTCCACTCGGCCCGGCGGACTTCGCGCGGCAGGCCCTTGTGCAGGAACTTCATGTCGAGGTCGACGACGCCCTCGTCGTGATGGACGACGCGCAGGCGTCCGTCGCGCGTGAACTCGCCGATCGCGGCGGTCTCGCAGCCCTCGGCGGCGAAGACGGCCTGCAGGGCCTTCAGGTCCTTCGGCGGCACGGCCAGGACCATGCGCTCCTGCGACTCGGACAGCCAGATCTCCCAGCTCTCGAGGTCGGCGGCCTTCAGGGGGACGTCCTCGAGGCGCACGCGCGCGCCGCAGTCGGCGCCGAGCTCGCCGACCGCCGACGACAGGCCGCCCGCGCCGCAGTCGGTGACCGAGCGGTACAGGCTGCGGTCGCGCGCGCGCAGGAGGGCGTCGAGGACGCGCTTCTCGGCGATCGCGTGGCCGATCTGGACGGCCGAGCCCGGCGCGTCGTCGCCCAGGACGGCCGACGAGAAGGTCGCGCCGTGCAGGCCGTCGCGTCCGGTGCGGCCGCCCGCGACGACGATCAGGTCGCCGGGCTTGACCTCCTTCTTGACGGCCTTCGCCGGCAGGAGGCCGACGGTGCCGCAGAAGACGAGGGGGTTCAGGCGGTAGTCGTCGTCGAACCAGATGCCGCCGCCGGCCGTCGGGATGCCCATCCGATTGCCGTAGTCGCGGACTCCCGCGACGACCCCGCGCATCGTGCGCGACGGGTGCAGGGCGCCCTCTGGGAGCGGGCCGCGATAGTCGGGGCGCGCGAAGCAGAAGACGTCGGTGTTGAGCACCGGCTTGGCGCCGAGGCCGCAGCCGAGCACGTCGCGGATCACGCCGCCGACGCCGGTCTCGGCGCCGCCGTAGGGCTCGAGCGCGGACGGATGGTTGTGGGTCTCGGCCTTGAAGGCGAGCGCCCACTTCCGGCCGAAGGCGACGACGCCGGCGTTGTCCTCGAAGACGGACAGGCACCAGGGCTTCTTGGCGGCCGCGGTCGCCGCGGCGATCGTCTCCTGGAACAGGTTCTTGATCGTGCGGGTCCGGCGGCCCTCGCTCAGGCGGATCGGGCTCGTGAAGGTCTTGTGCTTGCAGTGCTCGGACCAGGTCTGCGCGATCGTCTCGATCTCGGCCAGCGTCGGCTCGCGCTTGAGGGTCTTGAAGCGCGCCTGGACCGCCGCCCACTCGGCCTCGGACAGCGACAGGTGCCGCTCGTCGCCGAGCGCGCGCAGCTCCCGGACGGAGCGGGTCAGCACTCCGAGTTCGGGGGCGGCGGCGGGCGCCGGGACGGCGGGCCGGGCGGTTTCCTTCGCGGCGGCCGGGCTCACGGGTGGGCCTCCGAGACGACGAAGCGGTGGATCAGGGGGTTCGCGAGGGCCTTCTCGACGGCCTTCTCGATCACGGCGCGGCTCGAGCGGCCGAGCAGGCGGTAGACGAGCGCGCAGCGCACCGAGTCCGGGCGCGGCAGGCCCATCTCCGCGATCGCGTCGCGGACGGTCTCGCCCGGCGGGTCGGCGACGGTCGGCTTCGGCCAGACCTCGACGCGCCAGAAGTTCATGCCGTTGAGCGGCGGGGTCCCGGGATTGACGACGCGGGACTCCTGCGTGACGGCGTCGCAGAGGAGCTCGCGCGCGGCCTGCTGGACCTGGGTCGCGGTGATCGCGCCCTTGATCTCGTAAAGGCGGGAGACGCGGACGTCCTTCAGGGCGGACAGCCCCTCCGCGCGCAGGCGCGCGAGGGCCTCGGCGCCCTCGGCGTCGGCGAACTCGGGCCGCAGGCGGATCTCGATCAGGTGCGTGGAGACGGGCTGGACGCGGACCGCGCTCATCCCATCACCTTCGCGAGGTAGTCGCGGTAGCGCGCGAGGGTCCCCTCGACGACCTCGGGCGGCAGGGCCGGGGCCGGCGGGCGCTTGTCCCAGCCCGAGCGCTCCAGCCAGTCGCGCACGTACTGCTTGTCGAAGCCGTCGGGGGTGCGGCCGGGCTTCCAGTCGGCCGCGGTCCAGACGCGCGAGGAGTCGGGGGTCAGGATCTCGTCGATCAGGGTCAACTCTCCGTCGATCCAGCCGAACTCGAACTTCGTGTCGGCCAGCAGAAGGCCGCGGGCTTGGAGGCGGTCCGACGCGCGCTTGAAAACGGAGAGCGTGAGCGATTCCAGCCGGGACGAAAGTTCGGGCCCGACCCGCGCGGCGAGTTGGGCGCGGGTGATGTTCTCGTCGTGGCCCTCGTCGGCCTTGGTGGCCGGCGTGAAAATCGGGGCGGGGAGCCTGGAGGCCTCGAGGAGGCCGGCCGGGAGCTTGTGGCCGCCGACGATCCCGGTGCTTCTATATTCCTTCCAGCCCGACCCGGCCAGGTACGCGCGCGCGACGCACTCGACGTCGATGCGCTCGGCCTTGCGCACCAGCATCATGCGCCCGTCGAACCAGGACCGATCGAGCGGCGTTCCCGGGGGGAGCGCCGCGGCGATCCGGTCGTAGTCGGCGGTCACGAGATGATTCTTCACGACGTCCTTCGTCAGGTCGAACCAGAACAGCGCGGCCTTCGTCAAAATCTTCCCCTTGCCGGGGATCGGGTTCGGCAGGATGCAGTCGAAGGCGGACAGGCGGTCGGAGGCGACCATCAGCAGCTTGTCGCCCAGGTCGTAGACGTCGCGGACCTTGCCGCGGCGCAGGAGCTTGAGCCCCGGGATGGTGTCAGGCTTTTCCGTGTTTTCCAATTTCATCGTCATTCCCATTC
>JAGWRY010000028.1 GCA_028869495.1 Elusimicrobiota bacterium
CGCGCGTCAGAGGGCGGTCGCGGTCGCGCCGCCCCGCGCGCGCCCAAGCCGCGGCGTCGCCGGCCGGGCCGTGGCGCACGATCAGGAGCTCCATGCGCGATATGTTATCATGAGCCGCCATGCCGAGGCGCTTCGAGGGCTTCGCCCGACTGCTCTTCCGCAAGCTCGACATCGACGACCTGCGCTTCGTCGAGATCGAGTGCAAGAAGCGCGTCGTCCCCGAGGAGGCGCCGCGCCTGCGCGCGTGGCTGACGAAGCGGCGCGGCGTCAAGCACAAGAAGACCGCCTACTTCTTCGACCAGTTCCTCGACACGCCTCGCTTCGAGCTGCTGAAGGCGGGCGCGAGCCTGCGCCTGCGCTACAAGAAAGGAGGGACCGCGGTCTACCTCCAGTACAAGGGCCCCGGCTTCACGAAGGACGGCCTGCTCTACCGCTCCGAGTTCTCGTCGTGGCGCCTCGACCGCCTCGTGCGCGAGGAGAGCCGGCACGACGTCATCCGCTTCTCGGACGCCTCCGTCGTCTCGATCCTGGAGGAGCACTCCGGACCCGAGATGCGCGCCGCGATGAGCCGCCACCTCGGCGCGGACGCCGTGCGCCGGATCACGCGCGGCCCGATCGTCGCCCTCTACCAGAAGGAGAAGTTCGAGGCCGACCTGGGCTCGGCGTTCCTCGAGCCGTCGCTCGACCGCGTGTCCGCGTTCCACATCTCGCGCTCCGGGCCGCACGCGCTGTCGACCTTCTGCGAGTTCGAGAACGAGATCAAGGCCGAGGACGGCTCCCTCGAGGCCAAGCTCGAGCACATGGACGCCCTGCTCGAGTTCAACGCGGCGGTCGCGCGCAAGTTCCGGCTCAGGCGCGAGCCGCTCGACAAGTACCACCGCTGCGCGTCGCTGTTCGTCAGGCGCTGACGCGCGGCGCGTCGGGAGGGACGGGCTTCGCGCGCTCCTCGAGCGCGGTGTCGCGGTAGCCGGAGCGCGACAGGGCCTCGAAGAAGGTCTGCGAGCGGACCGGCGCCGCGTTCGGGCCCGGCGCCGCGCGCACGTACGAGCCGTCGGGCTTGAGCAGCCAGGCCTTCTGGTTGTCGGAGAGGCCCTTGCCGAGGATCGTGTCGCGGATGTAGCGCTTGAGCGTCGCGTCCTTGACCGGGAAGGCGACCTCGTAGCGCGAGAAGAAGTTGCGCGGCATCCAGTCGGCGCTCGACAGGTACAGCTTGCGCGCGCCGCCGGCGCGGAAGTAGTAGATGCGGCTGTGCTCGAGGAAGCGGTCGACGACGCTGACGACGCGGATGTTCTCCGACATCCCGGCGATGCCCGGACGCAGGCAGCAGATGCCGCGGACCAGGAGCTCGACCTTGACGCCGGCGTTGGAGGCCTCGTAGAGCGCCTCGATGATCTCGGCGTCGACCAGCGAGTTCATCTTCGCGACGACGTGGCCGCGCCCGCCGGACTTCTGCTGGCGCGTCTCCTCGCGGATCAGCCTCAGCACCTCGTCGTGGAGGGTCACCGGCGCGACGAGGAGCTCGGCGAGGCCCTGCGGCGGACGGCCCTTCGCGAGCGCTTCGAAGTAGCCGATCACCTCGCGTCCGACCGCGGGATCCGCGGTCAGCAGGCCCAGGTCCGTGTACTGCCGCGCGGTGACCGGGTGGTAGTTGCCCGTGCCGAGGTGCGAGTAGACGATCTCGACGCCGTCCTCGTCGCGCACGACGGCGGTCACCTTCGAGTGGACCTTGTAGCGCCCGAGATGGCGCACGACGCGCACGCCGGCGCGCCTCAGCTCGTCGGCCCAGCGCAGGTTGTTGAGCTCGTCGAAGCGGGCCTTGATCTCGACGTAGGCGACGACCTTCTTGCCGGCCGCGGCCGCGGCCTTCAGCGCCGCCATGATCGGCGAGTCCTGGCTGGTCCGGTAGAGCGTGTGGTAGATGCGCCGGACCTGCGGGTCCTTCGCCGCGCCCTCCAGGAACTTCACGACGATGTCGAACGAGTCGTACGGGTGGTGGAGCAGGATGTCCTTGCGGCGCAGGATCGCAAAGGCCGACTCGGCCTTGCGCAGGGGGCCCGGCACCTGCGGCTCGATCGGCGGGTAGCGCTGGCCGGGGCGCGTCGGCTCCAGGCGCGCGAGCGTGCGCAGGTCGAGCGGCAGGTCGAAGCGGTAGAGCGCCGACGAGTCGAGGCCGAGCGCCGCCGCCAGGAACAGCGAGCCCTCCGAGTAGGCGGGGGAGTCCACCTCGAGGCGCGCGACCTTCGCGCGCAGGCGGCGCTGGACCGCCTCCAGGATCTGGTCCTCCAGGGTCTCCTCGTCGTCCGGGCGCCAGCGCAGGTCGGCGACGCGGATGATCTTGAACGGGAAGGACTCGATCACCTCGCGGTCCGGGAACAGGTCCTCGGCGCGGTCCGAGATCCAGCGCTCGAGGAGGGCCCAGCGCTTGACGCCGTCCTTCGTCGGCAGGGCGATCAGGCGCGAGTCGCGCTCCTCGATCGTCACGATCGCGTACTCGCGCGGGAAGCGCACGAACACGTGCAGGCGCTCGCTGAGGAGCGGCGGCGGCGGGTCCGGGTAGCGGCGCACGACCGTGCGGAGCTTGGGCAGGCGCTCCGCGATCTCGCCGTCGGCCGCCGACGCGTCCGGGAACTGGGTGAGCACCTCGATGCCGTCGGTCTTCAGCGCGGCCAGCACCTCGCGCAGGACGGCGGCCTGGCGTCCCTTCTGCCGGAGCGCGTGCTCGCGCACCTGCGCCAGCGTCTGGCGCGCGCTCATCCCGTCCGGGAAGCGGTAGGCTCCGCGGCGCCTCGCGAGCGCGGCGATCTCGGCGACGCGCACCATGAAGAACTCGTCGAGGTTCGAGCTGACGATCGTCGCGAAGCGCAGGCGCTCGAGGGAGGGCACCGACGCGTCGGCGGCCTCGGAGAGGACGCGGTCGTTGAAGGCCAGCCAGGACAGGTCGCGGCTCAGGAAGCGCTCGGACGCGCGCAGGCCCTCGGCGCGCGCGCGCGGGGCGGCCGTCGGTCCTTCGTCGATGCGGAGCGGCGAGAGCTTGGGGCGGGCCATGCCGGAGGGCTTCCGGGCCATGATAGCTATTCTCCGGCCGGGACGGGCAGGGCCGCGGGGGCGGGCCGCGCCAGACGCGCGGCGGCCGCCAACTGGAGGACGGCGAGCAGGCCCAGGCCGCCGCCGGCCAGCGCGAAGGCCGCGCGGGGGCCGGCGCCCCAGGCGAAGGCGATCCCGAGCATCGC
>JAGWRY010000268.1 GCA_028869495.1 Elusimicrobiota bacterium
CGCGCGCCCTCGCCGCCGACCCGGCCTGCCTGCCCCTGGCCGCGCGCCTGCCCTCGCCCCAGGCGCGCGACGCCTTGCGCACCCGCCCCGTCTGCCGCCGGGCGCTGACCGACCTGGGCGCCTCGCGCGCCCAGCTCGGCGATTATAAAGGAGCGCGGCATTGGCTGACCTTGGGCCTGGCCGCCGAGCCCGACGACGGCGCCGCGCTCCTCGACCTCGCGCGCCTCGACCGCCTGGAGAAGAGGGCGCGCTAGGCGGCGGGCGGCAGGAGGCGCTCCAGCGCCTCGGCGATCTGCTCGCGGCAGGCGCGGAACGTCGCCAAGGGCTGGCCGATCGGGTCGGCCACGTCGCCGGAGAGCCCCGCGCGCTCGCGCAGGAGCGCCGTCTTGCCGCGGAACTCCGGGAAGGCGTCCCGCAGGAGCTCGCGGTGCCGCGCCGTCATCACCAGCGCCTCGTCGGCCCAGGCCAGCAGGGACCGCTCGACCAGCCGCGGCCGGTGGGGGGAGGCGGCGACGCCCGCCTCGCCCAGCGCCGTCCAGACTTCGTCCGGAACCCGATACCACCCCTCCGCCGCGACCCCGCAGGACCGCGCCTCGACGCCCCGCCCGCGCCGCCGCCCGAGGTCCAGCGCCAAGCGCTCGGCCATCAGGCTGCGGCAGACGTTCCCGGTGCAGACGAAGAGAAGTTTCATGCTCCCGCCGCGGACACTATAGCGCACGCGACATCTGCTGGCAAGCTCGCGAAAAATCGACGCGCGCGTTCGTTGACAAGCGCGAGGGGATAGGCTATAGTTGGCGCTGTCGCGCGATTCTGTAATTTCCCGTTCGGAGGCAGCATGTCGATCCGCCGCCTGGCTCTCTTCGGAGCCTTGTTCGCTCTCGCCGGAACCGCCGCCGTCGCGCCGTCCGCCGCGGCCCCCGACTCGATCCCTTCCGGCAGCTTGACGGTCACTTTCAGCAAGCCGAACGGCACCGTCACGATCAACGGCACGGTCTACCATTCCGGCGACGAGAACATCCCCGCCGTGAAACCGGGAGACAAGGTTTCCGGCGACGGTGTCCAGCTCACGGGTCAGGGCGGGCTTACGGTCAAGCTGGATGCGAACGCGGCGATCACCTACTCCGTCGACAGCAACGGCAACCAGTCTTTCACCGCCGACAGCAACGGAACCGGCGCGGGCGTCCAGGTTTTGCAAGGCGAGCAGTTAGTGGTCATCACCAAGGGACAGAGCGTGCAGTCGTCCCCCGAGGGCGGCCTCTCTTCTTCCCTCGTCGCGACGTCTTGGTCCTACGTCAACGGCCTTTATACCCAGCTGGGCACCAACACCGCCGTCCAGAGCCAGTCGACGGACAAGAACACCCAGACGTCCGGCTCCGGCAGCCCGTACTGAGTCGCGCCCGCGCTTCGGTTCCAGAATAAAGGAGACACGATGATCCGCAAGCCCCTCGCCTTCGCCGCCGCCGCCCTGGTCGCGGTCCCGGCCTTCGCCGGCAACCTCATGCTGGGTCCCGCCAAGCTGAGCCCGTCCTATCGCTTCGAGACCCGCTACGAGGACAACATCTACCGCGTCCCGCACGACGAGAACCACACGGCCGTCGCCGGCGGCGGCGTGCGCGGCTCCTGGATCTTCGCCAACGACCTGGGCCTGGGCGCGGACCTACCCTTCGCCCAGAACAACAAGCTCGACCTCGGCTACAAGGCCGGCTTCGAGAACTACACGACCCAGTCCAAGGGCAACGACGCGATCAACCAGTTCGTCGACGGGGCCTGGACCTACGCGGGCTCGAAGACGAAGGCGAAGCTCTCCGACTCCTACGCCAACACGCAGGACCCGGCCTTCAACCCGAACGGCACGGTCCTCAACGGCGCGCTCGTCAGCCGCGAGCGGCACTGGCAGAACGACGCCCGCGCCTCCGCCGAGTACTACCTCGGCGACAAATTCTTCGCCGGCGTGGACGGCGGCGACCAGGTCCTGCGCTACCTGGACCGCTCGGGCGGGACGACCTCCCTGGCCGACAGCCTCGACACGTCGATCGTCGACGCGGGCGTCAAGCTCGGCTACCGGATCCAGCCGAAGACCCGGGTCTTCGGCTCCTTCCACCGCCGCAACACCCACTACACCGAGGGCACGCGCTACGACAACCACCGCGACGAGCTGGCCGACTTCGGCGTCGAGGGCGACCTGACCGGCAAGCTGACCGGCCTGATCCAGACCGGGTTCATCTACCAGAACTTCGACCTGGACCCGACCAACCCGACCCTGAGCCGCGACGCGCGGCACTGGAGCTTCCTGGCGCGCCTCGACTACGCGCCGACGTCGCGCGACAAGGTCGTCCTGGTCGCCAACCGCTCGACCCAGGACTCGGCGTCCACGGCGTCGCGCTATTACGTCACCGGCGGAGCGAGCCTGACGCTCGATCACCAGTTCACGTCGAAGATCACCGCCGGCGTCGTCGGCGGCGTGCAGATCGACCGCTACTCCGAGGACATCTCGATCAACAGCAGCCCGTACAAGACCCGCCGCGACGACAACTACCGGGCCGGCGCGCACGTCGACTATCAGATCGCCGACTGGGCGTCGACGGGGCTGTCCTTCACGAACAACGACCGCTTCTCGACCTTCAGCCGCGAGTACTCCTACCGGGACGACATCACCGGCTGGAACCTCAAGCTGACGTTCTGACGCGCCCCGCCTCGGTGGGGGTCACGGCGGGCCCGGCCTTCGTGCCGGGCCCGCCCTTTTTGGTTTAATAGCCTCGTGAAACGCTTCCTGCTCCTCGTCCTGCCCGTCGCGGCCGCCCTGGCGGCCTGCGGCCCCCTGCGCGTGGTCCCGTCGCCCGCCAGCCGGGCGAAGGCCGACCAGCGCGAGAAGGTCGAGGAGGCCGAGATCTCGGCCGCCGTCCAGCAGGCCGGGACCAAGACCGACGATTATAAGATCGGCGGCGCCGACCTCCTGCAGATCTCCGTCTTCGGCGAGAAGGACATGGACCGCCTGGCCCGCGTCGGCCAGACCGGCACGATCACCTACCCGCTGATCGGCGAGGTGAAGGTCGGCGGCCTGACCGTGCCGCAGGCCGAGGACGCGCTGGCCCGGCGCCTGAAGGAGTATCTGCGCGACCCGCAGGTCACCATCTTCATCAAGGAGTACGGCAACAAGAAGGTCTTCGTCTTCGGCCAGGTCCAGAAGCCCGGCGCCATCGAGCTGCCGACCGAGACCGACATGACGGTCCTGGAGGCGATCTCCCAGGCCGGGGGCTTCACCCCGATCGCCGCGCCCGACCGCACCCGCGTCATCCGCCTGGTGGACGGCAAGAGCGAGAAGTTCACCGTCCCCGTCTCGGAGATCACGAAGATGGGCGAAAAGGACAAGGACATGACGCTCAAGCCCAACGACGTCGTCTTCGTGCCCGAGAGCGTCTTTTAGGGCCGGGGCGTCAGGGCGTCTTGCGCCCTTCCAGCGCGCTGAGGCGCGCTTCGCGGCCGCGCAGCGTCGCGGCCTGCTCGTCGAGCATCTTGGGATAGACGACGCAGTCCCGCCAGAGCGTCTCCATCCGGCCGCCGAACGACTCGAGCCGCGCGGTCACGTCGGCCTTCAAGCCGCCCATGTCTCGCCGGAGGTCCCGACCCAGATCGTCCATGCTGCCGGCGAGGCCGGAAAACCCGAGGTCCAGGCGTCGGACGTGACCGGACAAGTCGTCGAGTTTCTCGTCCATCTTGGCGAACCGGTCGTCCATCTTGTCGAGCCGGTCGTCCATCTTGGCGAACCGGTCGTCGATCTGCGTGAACCGGTCGTCGATCTTCGCGAACTCGCCGTCGAACCGCGCGCCGAGGCGGGCCTCCAGGCGCGTTTCCATGCCGCCCAGAAGTTCTTCGAGGTCCGCCCGCGTCAGCGCAGGCGCGCGCCGTTTTCCCACCATGCGATGATACCTCCTCCCGCCGCCGCGGTCCAGGGCCCAAGGGCCCAAATCCGCCGCCCGCTCCCTTACGCCGAGGCTCCGGAAAAGTTCCGCCGGTGAACTGCTAAAATCCGCTTCGTGCGCGCCTTCTCTTCGTCGGCTTCCAGCCCGGTCCGCCGCCTTTCGCCGCGCATCCCGGAGGCGCTCTTCCTTTTTGCCGTCGTCTTCTCGCCCCTGGCCTTCGGCTCCACCCGCCCCTGGTCCACGGCGGTCGTCGAGATCGACCTGTTCCTGCTCTTCGCCGCCTGCGTCCTGCGCGGCGGCGCGGAGGGGGGCGGCCTCGTCGGCAAGACGCTTCTCCCGGCCGTCCTGGGCCTGCTCCTGCTGGGCGTCCTCCAGCTCCTGAACCCGCGCTCCAGCCTCGGCCCGGCCTCCCTCCTGCCGTTCACCGCCGCTGAGACGGCGACCCGGCACGATCTTCTGCTCTGGTCGTCCTATGCGGCCCTGCTCTGGAGCGCGCCGCAGGTCCTCGCCGACCGCGACGCGCGCCGTCGCTTCGCCTGGACCCTGTTCGGCCTGGGCGTGCTCGTCGCCGTGGTCGGCGTCATGCAGCGGGGACAGGGAAACGGCTACTACTACGGTTTGTTCCCTGTCCGGGAGGGCGGTCCGTTCGGCCCCTTCGTCAACCGCGACCATGCCGGCGCCTTCCTCGCCATGTCGGCCTGCGTCGGCGGCGGCCTCTTCCTGTCGCGCTGGACGGGCCTGCGCGAGCGGCGCGCCAGCAGCGCCAAGATCGACCTGGCCGCGGCCCAGGCCCTCCTGCTCTTCGTCCTGGGCGTGACGGCCTTCGCCGTCTGGGACTGTCGTTCCCGGGGAGGGCTTAACTCTTTCGTCCTGTCGCTGGAAGTCGTTTCACTGACCGCGACGGGCTTCATCCGACGTCCGGGACCGCGCTGGACGGCGCGCGCGATTCTCTTCGCCGCGGGTCTTGCCTATGCCTTGTTCCTCGTCAGCCATCCCATCTACTTCGGCGACCTCTTCCAGACGCCGGATGCCTCGACCGCTCTGCGTCTGTCGTTCTACCGCAGTTCCGTCGCCTTCCTCCGCGATTTCCCGCTGTGGGGGACGGGGCTGGGCTCCACTCGAGCGGCCTTCCGTTACTACGCGGAGCCGCTCGCCCTCGGCACGCACCTGATGATCGACCATGTCCACAGCGACTGGCTGGAGTTCGGCCTGGAGGGGGGACTCTTCGCCCTGCTCGCCCTGGGCGCCGGCCTGGGGAGCTTTCTTTTCGCGATCCTGCGCGACTGGCGGCGGGAGCTCTCGTTCGAGCGGCGCTGTCTGATCGCCGGGGCCTTGGCCGCCGCGGTCTCCTTCGTCCTGCACGAGGCCGTCGATTTCTGCTTCCGCACGCCCGCCGACGCGGTCGCCTTCCTGTCCGTCCTTTGCTATTTGGGCGCCCTGCTCGGCCCCAAGGAGCCCGTCGCCGGGAGGCCGGCGCCCGTCCCCCTGCGCGCGGGGGCGGCCGCGGCGGCGCTGGCGCTGGCCGTTCTCTGCGTCCCCCCGGCGGCGTCCTGGATTTATCTCCGACGGATGGGCCCCGCGACCCCGGCGGCGCGGGCGCTGCTCGCGGCGAAGGCGCAGGCCTGGGAGCAGACCCCGGAGACCCGCTTCCAACTGGGTGCGGCCGCCCTGCTCGTCGCCGAGTCCGCCGCGGGCGCTCCCGCGCGCGCGCGCCTCCTGCGCGCGGCCCTCCCCGACCTGGAGGCGGCGTGGTCGCGCGCGCCCCTGGACCGCCGCTACAACGCCTTCCTCGGCGAAGACCTCGACCGGCTCGGCAGCAACGCCGACGCGGGCGTCCTGCTCCGCCGCGCCCGGCTTCTGGGGCAGCCGCTTCCCTAGGCGCCGGGTCGGAAGGAGGCGGTGACGTTCATGGAAATCCCGCAGCGTTCCCGTCGGGCCCCCGTCGAGCAACTGTTATAATCTTCGCAGGCGCTTCGTGTCTTCCGGAGGTGCGTTCATGTCGTTCTGGCAGAATCGTCGGGTGATGGTGACGGGCGGGGCCGGCTTCCTGGGCTCCTACGTGGTGGACGCCCTGCGCAAGCGCGGCTGCCGCGAGATCTTCGTGCCGCGCAGCCGCGACTACGACCTGGTCCGCCTGGACGCGGTCGAGCGCGCCTACGAGGCGGCCAGGCCCGACGTCGTCGTCCACCTGGCCGCGGTCGTCGGCGGCATCGGCGCCAACATGGCCCATCCCGGCAAGTTCTTCTACGACAACCTGATGATGGGCACCCAGCTGATGGAGGTCGGCCGCCGCCGCGGCCTCGAGAAGTTCGTCGGCGTCGGGACCATCTGCGCCTATCCCAAGTTCGTGCCCCTGCCGTTCAAGGAGACGGACATCTGGAACGGCTACCCCGAGGAGACGAACGCTCCCTACGGCCTGGCCAAGAAGATGCTGCTGGTCCAGTCGACGTCGTACCGGCAGGAATACGGCTTCAACTCGATCGTCCTGTTCCCGGTGAACCTGTACGGCCCGCGCGACAACTTCGACCCGAACAGCTCGCACGTGATCCCGGCGCTCCTTAAGAAATTCGTGGACGCCAAGGAGGCCGCCAGCCCCGTCGTGACGGTCTGGGGCACGGGCCTGCCGACGCGCGAGTTCCTGTACGTCGAGGACGCGGCCGAGGGGGTCCTGCTGGCGGCCGAGCAGTACAACAAGAGCGATCCGGTCAACCTCGGCAGCTCCTTCGAGATCAGCATCCGCGACCTCGTCGAGACCGTCCAGGCCCTCGTCGGCTACGAGGGACGGATCGTTTGGGACACGTCGAAGCCGGACGGCCAGCCGCGCCGCAAGCTGGACGTCGCCCGCGCCTCCGAGGAGTTCGGCTTCAGGTCCAAGGTCGGCTTCCCCGACGGCCTGAAGCGCACGCTGGATTGGTACCTGGCCGAGCGCGCCGCCAAGCGCGCCCCGTCCGCCTGAGGCGGGCGCCCGCCCTCCCGCCTGAGGGCCGGGCGGTAACTGCTATAATCTCCCCATGACCGCCAACCCCGATTTCTCGTCGAGCGACGAGCTCGATCTTACCCACTACATCGACGTCATCCTGCGCCGCCGCTGGATCGTCGCGGCCGCCGCCGTCATCGTCCTGACCACCACCGCGCTGGTCACCTTCACGATGCGCCCCGTCTACCAGGCGAGCACCATGCTCGAGATCGAAAAGGAGCGCGGCGGCGGGGCCACGGTCCAGACCGGGACGATGATCGAGAACTCGGACGAGGACTACTACCAGACCCAGTACAAGCTGCTCCAGAGCGAGTCGCTCCTGCGCCAGGTCTACGGGGAACTCGACCTTTCCAAGACCGAGGATTTTAAGAGCGGGTTGCCGTCCCTGCGAGGAGCCGTGAAAATCGCGCCGGTTCTGCGCAGCCGCCTCGTCTATGTTCTCGTGGACTCTCACGACCCTCGTCTGGCCGCGAATATCTCCAACCGGATCGCCCAGGACTTCACCCAGCAGAACCTGACCAATCAGCTCTTCATCTCGAAGGAGGTCCTGGACACCCTCCAGTCGAAGGGCGACCGGTCGGCCTATGACGCGCTCCCCGCCGTCGTCAACAGCCCACTGATCCAGCAGTTGAAGGCGCAGTACGCGAAGCTGCAGGCCCAGTACGCCGACATGTCGGCCCGCTTCACGCCGAAGTACCCCGCGATGATCGCGCTCCACGCCAACATGGCCGCGCTCGACGCCCAGATCAACTCCGAGACCGACAACATCGTCCAGTCGATGAAGACGGAGCTGTCGGGCCAGCTGCGCGGCAACAACGTCCGCATCATCGACCCGGCCGACGTCCCGCGGTGGCCGTACCGCCCGAAGAAGCTGCTGAATCTCATTCTCGGCCTCT
Source organism: Elusimicrobiota bacterium (assembly GCA_028869495.1). Taxonomy (GTDB): domain Bacteria; phylum Elusimicrobiota; class Elusimicrobia; order UBA1565; family UBA9628; genus GWA2-66-18. The sequence continues at coordinate 7,794 of JAGWRY010000268.1, forward strand.
TCGGCGGGCTCGCTCTTGGCATCGCTCTCGCCTTTCTGGTGGAGACCATCGACCAGAGCGTGCGCACCCAGGAGGATGTCGAGAACCGCCTCGGTTTGCCTTTCCTGGGCGTGATCCCCCAGGCCGTGATCAAGGACGACCACATCCTGGCGCCCATGCTCGCCAAGGAGCTCTCGCTGACGAGCGAGGCTTTCCGCAATCTGCGCACGATGGTGGACTTCGCCGGCGTGGACGGCAAGGCCAAGGCCCTCCTCCTGACGTCGACCGTCCAGGGCGAGGGCAAGACCTACGCCGCTTCGAATCTCGCCGTCGCCTTGTCCCAGTTGGGTGAGAGCGTGCTCCTGATCGACGGAGATCTGCGCCGGCCGCAAGTGCACCGCACTTTCGGCGTGACCAAGGAGAAGGGCTTGGCGGATTTCCTGTCCCAGGGGCGGGACGCCTCGGAGCTCAAGGAGTTGCTCCAGGCTACGGAGGTTCCCGGTCTGAAGGTCTTGCCCTGCGGCCCGCGTCCGCCGAACCCCTCGGAGCTTCTAAATACCCCGCGCCTGCAGGCCCTCGTGGCCTGGGCGCGCGAGAACTTCGACCGCGTCGTCGTGGACTGCACGCCGATGTTCCCGATCAACGACACCCTTCTGTGGGGGCGCCACGTGCGTTCGGCCGTCTTCGTGACGCGCTACGGCAAGACGCGCATTCCGCTCATTCTGGACGCAGCCAAGAAGCTTTCGACCGGGGGCGTGAAGGTCTTGGGAGTCGCCGTCAATTCCGCCACGCCCGGAGGCCTGTCCTACGCGTCGTACGGCTATTACTACCAGCAGTACTACCACTCGTATCACGAGACCGTCTCGGCGACCCCCGCTCGTTGAGGGCGGCGCGATGATCGCGTCTTTCCTGCGGGAGCGGTTCGGCGTCAGGACGCGCCGGACGCGCGACATGCTGACGGGGGGGGTTTCCCTCTCGATCGCGCAGGCGGTGAGCATCGCCCTCGGCATCGTCACGACGGGCTTGCTCGCGCGCTATCTGAACGCGAAGGAGTTCGGGCTTTGGGCGCTCGTCATGTCGCTGACGGGCGTGGTCGGGGCGACCGATCTGGGTTTCGGCAACGCGCTGCGCAACAAGCTGTCGAGCTTGTATGCGCAGGGAGTGAGCGCCGACGAGGATGCCCGCCTCTACTTCCTGTCGATCTTCGCCATGTTCCTGGGGCTGGCCGCGCTTCTGACGATCGCGGGCGTCGTCGGCCGCGCCTTCCTGCCCTGGCCGCGCATTTTCAATTCGACCGATCCGAAGATCCTCTCGGCTGGAGCCCGTCTTTTCGAGATTGGCATCCCATTTTTCACCCTCACCCAGGCATTCGGGATCGGGCAGATGGGCTTTTTCAGCTACCAAGAGAGCCATTGGAACGCCGTCTTCGGGACGGCCTCGAAGGCCCTCCTGCTCGTTCTGACCCTGGCCTGCGTCGGTCTGGGCGCGGGCATCGTCCCGCTCAATGTCGCCTTCCTGTCCGGCTCGCTGGCCGCCTCGGCGGCCGCCTTTTTCGTCTTCGTGCGCCGTCGCGGCTGGACTCTGACCCCGCCGAGCCTGCACACGGCCGCCCGGAAGGCCCGCGACCTCTGGGCGAAGAGCGCCGAATTCATCCTGCTTCAGCTCGCGGCGACGGTCTACGTGCAGGCGGACCTGTTTCTCGTCAGCGGCACCGTCGGATTGGCCTCGGTCGGGGATTACGTCCTGGTCAAGAAGCTGTATCTGCTTTTCGGCGCCCTGCAGTTCTCGTTCCTGATGCCGATCTGGTCGGCCTATACGGAGGCTGTGGAGTCGCGCGATTACGCGTGGACTAGGACCACGATGGTCCGCGCGGCCGCCGCGTCGGCCGCCTTCTTCGGACTGGCGATCCTAGTGATGTCGTTCTTCGGCGCGGGAATCATCCGCTTGTGGACGGGCAAGGTCGTCTCCGGCCGCGCGCTCTACGTCCTCCTCGGCACCGCCTTCCTCCTGCAAGGCTGGTCGAACAGCTTCTCGGTGTTCCTGAACTCCGTCGGGCGTCTGCGGCGGCAGATCGGGCTGGCGGCGCTGGCCGCGCTCCTCCTCGTCTGGCTGGCGCCGCGCCTGGCGCGCGCCTACGGTGTGGACGGGGTCTGCCTCGCGTTGATCCTTTCCGCGCTTCCGGCGGCCGTCTCCAATCCGATCGAAAGCTTCGCTTTCCTGCGGGAGCGAGAACGCGAGGTTTCGGAGTCGCCGTCGCCCGCGAAGCTCATGGCGGCGATCGAATGAGCGGACTCAAGTTCAGCATCCTGATCCCGACCTACAATCGGGCCCATTCGCTCGGGCAGACGATCAAGAGCGCCTTGGCGCAGGACTATCCGGATTTCGAGGTGATCGTCTCGGACAACGCCTCCGAAGACGCCACGCGCGGCGTCGTCGCGCCGTTCCTGTCCGACCCGCGGTTCGTGTATCGCCGCAACGAAACGAATATCGGGCTGTTCCCGAATTGGGCGCGGCTCCTCTACGAGCACGCGTCGGGCGACTACGCCCTTTTCCTTCCGGACGACGACTGCCTGATCAATGATTCGCATTTGACCGACGCCGCGGCGTTGATTCGCCGGCACGACGTCAATTTCGTTTTCGTGGACGCTGTTTTCGAAAATCAGCTCAGCGGCATCACGAAGCGGGTCAATTTCGATATTCCGGAACTGTTGAGCGTCGATTGGGCGCTCGAAAACATTGGACGGCGTTTTCAGCATAATCTCGCGTTCTCTCCGGGGCTCGCCTCGGTGTTCAGTGTGAGGCGCGCGAGGGAGTTGAAGGGCCTCTTCCCCCATGTCTGTGGAGCCGAGGGCGAGATGGCCTTGCGTCTGATGTTCGACGGCCCCAGCGCTTACCTGCGCAATCCCCAGCGGCTGGCGCGAGGGCACAAGGACTCGGCGGGCAACACGGATCGCCTCGAAAGCACGCTGGAGTCTCTCGCGATCCACTCGCGCATGGTCGAATTCGGGCGGGCTCGAGGCTATGACCGGGGCGCATTGATCCGCTACAAGCGCCGCAACGTCGCGCTCTGGCTCGGTGAGATCGTGCTGCCGATTTGGCTGGGCCGGCGCGACGCCGGCTATACGCGTCTGCTGGCCTTCCTCTGGCACAAGCGGCGTCCGTTGGGGATCGACGCGGTCGCTTTTGCGCGGATCGCGATCTCGCCGCAAATCATCGGCAAGTTCGTTTCTCGGAGCCACCCGCGCGTCTTTAAAGCCCTTCGTCAGATCTATTGGATGTTGCGCTATCGCAGCCTGTATCCGCGGGAATTCCAGACGACGGTTCCCGCATGAAGAACCCCAGGCTGACGATCGCCGTGGTGACGTACAATCGCAGCCGCTTCCTGCGGGAGACACTGGCGTGCCTCGGCGCCCTCGTGGAATCCGAGGGCGGCGGCGAGACCGAGCTCCTCGTCTGCGACAACGCCTCGACGGATGGAACAAGGGAGCTCTTGGACGAATTCGTCGCGGAGCACGACTTCGCGCGCGTCCGGATCGGCGACCAAAATCGCGGCTTCGACGGCAATATCCTCGCCGCATGGGAGGGAGCGCGAGGGGATTTCGTGTGGTTCTTCGCCGACGACGACCTCCTGCGGCCTTCGGCGATCGCGGCCGTGCGGCGGGTCATCGCCGAACGCGCGCCCGCCTATATCTTTGTGAACTACGGGGTCTTCTCCAAAGACATGACGCACCGGATCGATTCCTTGTCCCCGGCGTGCCGTCTCCCGACGGATACGGCCTTTGATCGAGGCGAGGACGCCCTGCGCAGGCTGAAGATGGCCTTCTTCTTCCTGAACGCGAACGTGGTGAACAAGCGTCTTCTGGGTGATGCCGCCGGATTCCGTCGCTACGATGGATCGGCTTTCATGCACGTAGTTTTTGCGCTGACGGCGATGCAGAAAGGATCCGCCTACTGTCTCGCCGGCGAGATGATTCGCCAGCGCGGCGATAATTCTTCGGGAGGAGGCGAGTCGTTCATTCGCGGGGTCCGGCGCATGCGCGACTGCGCCAGATCGCTCGGATATGCGAGGTCTTCGGTGAATTCCATTGCCGACTCTTTCCTGTGGGGGGCGTTCAAGCGTGGGGCGCAGATCGGTGCGGCAGAAGGAGGGGGCACTCGGCATCTCGCAGAGTTCCGCCGCTCGTTCGCTGATCGACCGTTATTTTGGCTCCTGATCGTCCCTATCTCGTTGTGTCCGCGCTGGATCCTCGCTCCGACGAGAGTAATCTTTAAGAAATTGCATAAGACGTCTGAAATCGTCGCTGCGCGGCACCCGCTGAAGGACGTTAATATGCTTCCCTCCGAGAAATGATAGTCCTCGCGTTCGATCATAACGCGAACATCGAGCAGTACCGCCGCCGCTATTACGAGTTGGCGGCGCTCCGCGACGTGCGCCTGCGGTTGATCATCCCGAAGCACCTCGCCGGCTATTCAAAAGTGAGGCGCTTCGATCCGATTACGGGCCGCGAGCCGATCGATATCGTCGCGTTGGAAAATCTCCAGGACGGAAGCGTCCATCGCGGCTTCTATTGGAACGTCTTCCGGCTCGTCCGAGAGTTGATGCGGTTTCAGCCGGACATCGTGTTCGTGCACGGCGAGCTGGAATCGTGGTACTCGTTGCAGGTCGGGGTGCTGACGCGCCTGTTCCGACCACGGGCCAAGGTCGTGCTCCTGACATTCATGAATATCAACCTCTATGAGATCGGATTCCCATATAAACTCGGCTTCCTGTATCGAATCTTCTACCGATGGTGTGCGGATTCGGTCGACGGCGTGATCGCCTGCACCAAGGAGGGAATCCCAGCGCTGCGGACAAACGGCTTTGGCGGCGTGATCCGCCACATCGGAGTCGGCGTGGACACAGGGCACTTCGCGCGAAGGGATTCTTCTGCGCTCCGGCGGGCTCTGGGGCTTTCGCGGTTCGTGATCGGCTTCGCGGGGCGGCTGGAGGACGAGAAGGGGATCGACACGCTCATCGAGGCGGCGGCGCGGCTCGGGGCGGGCGTTCAGGTCCTGCTCGTCGGCGGCGGACGCGCGCGTGAGGCGCTTCTGCGTCTCGCGACGTCACGCGGCGTGGACGTCCGCGTCGTCGACGCCGTCGGCTATGACCGCATGCCCGAGTATTTCTCCTGCATGGACGCGTTGGTCCTCCCGTCGCGGACGACGAAGTACTGGAAGGAGCAGTTCGGCCGCGTCCTGATCGAGGCGATGGCCTGCGGAGTTCCCGTCGTCGGCTCCTCCTCGGGAGAGATCCCCGAGGTCGTGGGCGAGGCGGGACTCATCTTCGCGGAGGGCTCGGCGGACGGGCTCGCCAGCCAGTTGAGGCGCCTGCTGGAGGAGCCCGGTCTACGGGGGAGTCTGTCGGAGCGCGGCCGTGAGCGCGTGGCGTCTATGTACACGTGGCGGAAGGTCGCGTCCGACATGCACGAGATGTTCTGTGAGCTCGCGAGTCCCGAGTCAGTCGAGCGGGAGATGGCGGTTTGATCCCGACAGAATATTCCGATGCGTCGTCTCTTTACATCATGGCAGTCCTCGCGGCGATCGCCATCGTGATGCCTTATCGACGTCTTCCGTATCTGTTCATTCTGTCGACGTTTTTCGATAAGTTCATGCTGAACTACGGCGGGATCAACGCGCGGCCGAGCTACGTAATCGGCGGGGTGTTCTTCGCGAAGTGGGTCTTCTATGACCGGAGCCGTTTCCGGCATCTGAAGGAAAATCCGCTCGTGCTGCCGATGGTCGTTCTGCTGGCCGCGAACGTTCTCGCCTCGATCCTCAATGCTCCGGACCCAGACAAGAGCCTGCGCTTGGCGCTGCTCTCCGTAGTGTTTTTCGCACCGTTCGCGGCTCTGACCGCAATCCTTGGCGACCGGCGTAAGTATGAGGAACTCCTGTCATGGTATGTGGGTTTGGGGTTGGCCTCGGCGTTGGCCGGCATAGCTGCTTATGCCCTCTTCGCGCTCGGTGGGATCGAGACCGTCATGATCTCGCCCGAACTGGGAGGCCGCATCGTCGGCACCCAGCATTCGGCAGGGGACCATTTCGGCATCCAAATGTGCACGCTCTTCGTTTTGGGAGTTGCACTCGTCGCGGATCGAGGCGGACGTCGGCTACTCGGGCGGGTTCCCTACCTCAAGATCGGGGTTTTTGCGCTGGCGATGTTCCTTTCATTCAAGCGCTCCGCCTGGGGGGGCGCGCTGGGCGGCCTTCTCGTTCTCGACCTCCTGCGGCGGCATTGGGGCGCGGTGCTCAAGCATGCCTTCGTCGCGGCCGCCCTCGTATTGGCGGCGGCCGCGGCTTGGAATCTGGCGCCGGCGTCCTACCGAGGGCCGGGTTCGGCGATGGATCGTGCCGATCAGCGTTACCAGGAATTCCTGGATTTCTCGAACGGAACGGGGGCGGCGCGCGTGGCGGGCTGGGAGGCCGCGCTCAGGTTATGGACGGAGCATCCGATCATCGGCAGCGGAACGGGGAGCCTCGACGGCTACCAATCCTGGATCTCGAACGTCTTCGTCCGCGCCCTCTACGATTCGGGCCTCGTCGGCCTCGTCGCGGTCGTCTTGATCTGGGGGACTCTGTTCTGGAAGGGCTTGCGCGCGTACGCGCGGGGGCCGTCGTCTGGGACGCTGCGCGCCTGCGTGATCGGCCTGCTGGCCGCTTCGGCCGCGCTGTTCGTCGTCAACATGGTGGACGACGAGTTCCTGTTGAGCCTGTTCTGGGTTCAGATCGCCTTCGCGATCGCCGCGTTCACGATGCGAGGCGAAGACGATTCGAGGACATCGGACGCGAATGCGGAGTCTTTGCCGGAAGCGGTGGCCCATGCTGCCTAGAGACCAGTTTACGCGGACTCGCGGCTGGCTGTTGGCGAACGCGCTGGAGCTGGCCAGCGCGCCGTTCGCGGGCGCTCCTGATGGCGCGGGCTCGTTGGGTCCGCTCCGCAGCGTCCTCGTGCTGAGGATGGACGGCATCGGCGACGCCGTGCTGACCCTCCCGCTGTTGGCGGCCCTGAAGGCGGCGCACCCCCAGGCCGCGATCGATTGTCTCGCGCGACCCGGCGCGGCCGAAATCCTGCGCGGCCACCCGGCCGTGCGCCGGGTGCTGGCCGCGCCCTCGCGCCGGGCAGACCTGATGCGGGGGCTCGCCTTGCGAGCGATGCATTACGATCTGATCGTCAATCCGCGAAACGACGGCTACCTGTGGGGGCATCTGCTTTCCATACTGGCCGGCGGGCGCCGCCGAGTCGGCTACGCCCACAAAGGCGGCGGCGCGCTTCTGACCGACGTCGTGCCGTGGGCGGGGGAAAAGCCGCTTAACGGACTGATGCGCGACGTCGCGCGGCGGCTCGGGGCGGAGGCCGCGTCGCGGCCGGACTTATCGCATCTGGGCGATTTTCACGGACGCCGCGGGAATAAGACGTCGCGCCGCCTCGTCGTCGGCCTAAATCCCTTGGCGAGCCACCGCCACGTCTGGTCCGAGGAGCGTTTCGCCGCGGTCGGCGATCGGCTGGCGCGGGATTTCGGAGCGGACGTCGTCTTCCTGGGAGACGCCGCGGCGGTCCCCGCGGTCGAGCGCATCCGGCGGGGAATGGCGGCCGAAAGCGCGTCTACGGCGGGCCAGACGTCCCTGCGCGAGGCGATCGACGTCATCGCCGGGCTGGACCTCCTGGTCACCGTGGACTCCGGCCCGAGACACATCGCCAACGCCCTCGACGTGCCCGCGGTCGTCCTGCGCAACGGGGCGAACTCGTCGGTCGTCTGGGGGCGCTACGCCGACAAAGAGACCGTCCTGGTCAGGCCGGTTCCCTGCAGTCCCTGCGGCCGCGGCGTCTGTCCGGTGCCGGGACGCCCCTGCATGCTGGACATCGGCGTCGACGACGTCGTCGACGCGGCCGGCCGCGTTCTCGCGGCGAATCTCGCGAGCGGGGGGCGGCGATGATCCAGGTGAAGCATCCCGTCCACCGCGTCCTCGCGCGCGTGGTGGACGGCTTCGGGGAGCTCGTTTATCGCGCCGGGCTCCGCGCCGGCCTCTGGGCGGCCACGAAGCGCGACCCGCGCGAACTCGACCCGAAAAGAATCCTGATCATCGAGGAGGAGCCGGTCGGCGACGTCATCATGTCGACGGCCCTCTACTGCGGCCTGCGCCGTCGGTTCCCGAAGGCGCACGTGACCGTCATGACCGGCTCCTGGGCGGCGGGAGTCTTGGTCAACAACCCGCATGTCGACGATGTCCTCATTCACGACTGTCCGTGGGCGTTCGCCGATCCTCTGTTCGAGGGAAAGAGCCTTCTCGGACACCTGCGCTATCTGTGGCGCTATCCCGCCTTCCTGCGCCGACTCCGCGCGCAGTGCTTCGACCTGGCGATCGACCTTCGCGGCGACTTCCGGAACATCCTCCTGTTGATGGCGCTTCCCGGAATCGACGATCGCATCTCATTTTCGCGCGCGGGCGGAGATTATCTGCTGACGCACGCTCTCTCCCACGAGAGGGATCGGCACGAGGTCGAACGCAACCTCGACGTCTTGAGAGCCTTGGGAGGCGATGCCTGCGATGCTGCCCTGGAGGTTTTCCCGGGGCCCGTCGAAAAGAAGAAACTTGAGGATATTCTCCACGATGCACGGGATGAAAGACTCCTTTGTGTGATTCACCCGGGGAGCCGATTAGCCGTTAGAATATGGCCGCCGGAGCGTTACGCCGAATTGGCGACTATGCTCGTCCGCTGCTTCGATGCGGATGTCGTCGTCACCGGGGCGGCTTCTGAGGAGGGGCTGTGCGACGAGGTCTTGGCCCGCATGGGGGCGGGGCGTCCGCGCGCGCGCAGTCTCGCCGGGCGGTTGACCATGCTGGAAATGGCCGCCTTGCTGAAGCGGGCCGATCTGGTCGTTTGCCCCGACACGAGCGTGATGCACTTGGCGGCCGCCTGCGGCGCGCCGACCGTGGCGCTGTTCGGGCCCGGCGATCCGGCGCACACCGGCCCTTACGGCGGCACGGCGCGCGTGATCGCGCGGGACTGCCCGTGCCGTCCGCTTCAAACGTCCTGCCGGCGCGCGACGGGCGCTCATAGCGCCTGCATGGAGACGATCGGGACGGACGAGGTCTGCGCGGCGGCGGAAGAGATCCTGTCCGCGAGGATTCAGAAGCGATGAAGATCGCGATCCTGGGCTCGCGCGGCATCCCCTGCCGGATGGGCGGCTTCGAACGCTACGCCGAGGAGATCGGCGCGCGGCTGGCGAAGATGGGCCATCAGGTGACGGTGTACTGCGAGAATGGGAACTCGCCGGCGCCGCGCCCGGCGGAATTGCGCGGGATGCGCCTCGTCCACCTGCCGCACCTCTCTGGAAAATTGGGTGAGGCGCTCTCGTTCGATCTCCTTTCCTGCGCCCACAGCGCCTTCCAGGACTACGACGTCGTCTACATGCTGGGCTTCGGCTGGGGCTATTTCTGCCTTCTTCCCCGTTTGGCGGGCAAGACGGTCGTCGTCAACATGGACGGCATGGAGTGGCAACGGGGCAAGTGGAACTGGCTCGGGAAGGCCGTGCTCCTGGCGGCCCGGAACGCCTCCCTGCAAATCGCGCAGCATCTGGTCTGCGATTCACGGGCCATGCTGGACTACTACCGGGACAACTTCCGGGGCGATTTCCATTATTTGAGCTACGGCGCGGACGTCCGCGACGTCCCGCTGTCCCCTCGTTGGCGGACCCTCGGGTTCGAGCCGCGGCGCTACGCGACCGTCGTCTGCCGCTTCGAGCCGGAGAACAATCTCGACCTGGTCCTGGACGAGTACTTGGCGAGCTCCTGTCCGCTCCCGCTCGCCGTCGTCGGCGGCAGCACCTATCCCGGCAACCCGCTGACGCGGCGTCTGGCGGAGACCCGCGACCCGCGCATCGTCGCCGTCGGCGTCGTTTCCGACCAGGCCCAGTTGGCCGGGTTGCGCGCCAATGCCCTCCTTCACGTCCACGGGCACGAGGTCGGGGGGACGAACCCGTCGCTCTTGGACGCGATGGGGCTCGGGAACGTGGTCGCGGCGATGGACGTCCCCTATAACCGCGAGGTCCTCGGTGAGGCGGGGCTGTTCTTCACGAAGGAGCCCGGAGACCTGCGCCGGACGATCGACTCCGTCTGGCGCGATCCGGGCGCGTTCGATAGCCTGCGCGAGGCGGCTCGCGACCGCATCCGAGCGCATTACGACTGGGACCTGGCCGCGCGCCGCCATGACGAGTTCTTCCGAAGCCTGGCGCCGCGGGCATCGAACGGACGGAGGCCCCGGCGCGAGCCGCGGGCTCCCATGAGGCAGTCATGAAACGAATTCGAATCCGCTACCTGATCATCCTCGATTTTCTCGTCTACTGCGCCGCCGTTCTGGGCGTCACCGAGTGGCACCGCCCGGACCTGCTCGCGGACGGCCGCGCTTCCGGCTTTCTCTTCAAGTTCGCGCCGCTCTTGATCGCGTGGCTCGCGGCCAACTACATCGTCGGCTGTTACGAGTGGCGAAAGCTGCGAACCTTGGCGGAAGGCGTTCGCGTGAGCCTGTACTCGCTGCTGGCGCAGGGAATCCTGGGCACGGTCTACTTCTACTTGTGGGAGCCGGACCTCGGACTTCGGCCGAAGACGCTGCTGGCCGGCATCATCGGCGTGTCCCAACTGCTCTGCTTGGCATGGCATCGCGCGTTCTATCACTTCGCGTCCGACCGATTCTTCTTCCAGCGGATCGGCGCGGTCTGCGGCCCGCAGGAGCGCTCCGCCCTTCGCCGGGAGGCAGCGGCGAATCCCCACTTGGTCTTCTCGGTCGTGGACGCCGTGCCCGGCAGCTTCGACGTGCTCGTCGTCGACCCCGTTTGGTTGGAGACGCACTGGCAGGAGAACGCCGCCCTGCTGAGGGCCGCCCTGCTCTTCGGCCTGCCGATCTGGCCCTTGGACGAGTTCGTCGAGCACTGGTTCGGCAAGATCCTGCCGCGCCACGCCGCTTCCCCGTCTTGGATCGCACAGTTCGTGCTCCCGAGGGTGCAGGGAGCCTATCTGAAATGGAGGCGAATCCTGGACTTGGCCGTCGGCGGATTCCTCTTCGCCGTCGGGGCGCCCCTGATGGGCGCCGTCGCCCTGTGCCTATGGGCGGCGGACGGGCGCCCGATCCTCTATTCCCAGCCGAGATTGGGTCGGCTGGGCCGGGAGTTCCGCCTTTGGAAGTTCCGGACGATGCGAGTCGGCGCGGACGCGAAGGGAGCATTCACGTCGCACGACCCCGCGGATTCGCGCGTGACCTCCCTTGGGCGGTGGCTGAGACGCTTGCGTCTCGACGAGCTGCCCCAGCTTTGGAACGTCCTGCGCGGCGAGATGTCCTTGATCGGCCCGCGGCCGGAGTGGATGCAGGAAGTCGAGATCCTCGAGCGGGCACTGCCGTCCTATCACCTGCGCCACCTCGTCCGGCCGGGAATCACCGGTTGGGCGCAGGTCTGCTATCGCGCCACGAACAACGCGCACGAGTCAGCGGAGAAGCTCCTGTACGATCTCTATTACCTGAAGAACGTTTCCCTGTCCCTGGACATCAGCGTGCTGCTGAAGACCTCGAAGAGGATATTTCTCGATGACTTCTCCCCTTCTTTCCTCGGTGCGGAGGCCCCAGCGGAGGTTGCGTCCGTCGACGCCGATTCGCGGCAGGAGTTCGGCGCCTTGGTGGGTCGGGGCTAACGACGGGCATGTCAATGGAGCGAGCTGTCGAATCGCCGCCGCGGGCGAGCGACGCCGAAGACGTCGAATCCGTGGATCGGCCGCGTTGCCCGATTTGCGGCAGCGGTCCGTTGCGATCCCTTTACTCGGCGAGCCCGCTCGACTATTCAATCGACCGGAGCTTCCCGATTCTCGCATGCGTGGGGTGCGGACACGGCGTTACGAGCGGAGTCCCGCGGGATGCGCGGAGCCTCTATGAAACAGGGAGCTACGACGCGGTCGAGAAGAGATGGCACAGACTGCTTCGGTCTTTCTTGAGAGTTTTGGAGGCCCGGAAGCTCCGTTATTTGAAGTCCTTGCCTGCGGAGGGCGCGCGCTTGCTGGAGGTCGGCTGCGGCAAAGGCCGGTTCCTTGAGGCGGCCAAGAGGAAAGGTTACCGCGTTTACGGCATCGAGCCATCGTCGCGGAGCTTCGCGGTCGCCTCTCGGCTCGTGCGAGGATTCATCGCTCCGATCGGGTTCGAGGACATCGCGACCGTCGCCGATTTCCCGCGCGAGTATGAATTCGTGATGCTATGGCATGTGTTGGAACATTTGGACGCGCCGGATTCTCTTCTCGCCCAGGCCCGACGCCTGCTCTCGGACGGCGGACGGCTTGTGATCGCCGTGCCGAATTTCGCGAGTCTGCAGGCTCGGGTCGGGGGGGCGAATTGGTATCACTTGGACCCGCCGAGACACGTGCATCATTTCACTCCCCGGAGTCTGCGCCTCTTGGCGGAGAAGTGCGGCTTCGAGGTCGAAAAAATCTCGTTCGATTCGTTTTATCAGGACTACATCGGAGACTTGATCACCGTTGTGAATCGGCTCCTGCCCGGCAAGAACGTCATTTTCAATGGATTGAGGCGCAATCCTGCCTATCTGGACCGTTACGGTGCCGTGCGAGCCTGGGCTCAATTCGCGGCGGCGGCATGGCTGAGCGCGTTATTCGCGCCGCCAATTTTCTTGGTCACACTGTTGACTCAATGGGGGAGGCGTTCGGGAACAATGATCGCGATCATGAAGCCCGTGGTTCCCTCGCGGCGCGCATGAGGCGTAGCTTCATCGAGAGACGGTTGTTCCTGGCATTGGCGGTCCTGCTGCCGGCTGCCTGCGGCTCCAAACCGACGGAGTTCCCGGTCGGCTTCTTCGGCGTCTCGACGCCGGCCCAGGCGCGCTTTCTGGCGGCGCGAGGCTACGACGCGATCCAGTCCTACGACACGGACCCGGCGCAGGTCGCGGCGCTGGCCCGTCAGACGCGGCGGGACGGCCAGCTCCTGCTGGTCGCGCCGTTCGAGCTGATGAAGTCGACGTATCCGGCCCGGGACTTCCGCGGGGCGGTGTGGTACCTGGCCGACGAGCCGGACGTCCACAAGATCTCCGACGCGGAGCTGGTCGCGCGCGACGCGAAGACGAAGGCGTGGGCGCCCGGCTCGAAGTCGGCGTTCGTGCTGGGCGACGCGACCAAGGCGAAGGCCTATCCGCGCGCGGGCGACTACTTCATGGAGGACCGCTACCCGATCGCGCACCGGCCGATCACGCTCTCCGGGGACATGGTGCGCGACGCGGCGCAAGCCGCCGACGGCCGGCGCGTCTGGGCGGTCCTGCAGGCGATGGACTGGCGCGACGTCTACCCGCACAACCCCGCGGTCCTGCGCGTGGACCGCTTCCCGACCCTCGAGGAGATCCGCTTCCTGAGCTACGACGCGGTGTTGAACGGAGCGCAGGGGGTCTGGTACTTCGCGTACTCGACGGCGACGGACTCGGACATGTCGGGGACGCCGGAGCATTTGTTCGCGGTGGACTGGTCGGCGCGGGAGATGCGGGCGCTGGCGCCGGTCTTCGCGCGGGGACGCCCCATTCCCGTGCCGTTTTCGCCCCTGCCGGACGGGATGGCGGCCAAGGCGTGGACGTACCACGGGCGCGACTACGTCGTCTTGGAGGACCGGCTCCCGGCGTCGGACCTGAAGGTGCCCGCGGGCTTTCTCCGGCCGGAATGGCGGCCGCTCTTCGAGGCGCGGCGCGACGCGGCGGAGCTCCTGCGTCCGTACGACGGGAACTTCTATCTGCGCGCGCACCAGGTTCTGGTGCTGGAGAGCCGGCTGAAGCTCCGGCGCCTGCTCGGTCTCTGACGCGCGGCGTCAGCCGCGGTAGGCGCCCTTGAAGCTCTTGTCGGCCTCGCGGCGGACGGCCTTCTTCTTCAGGTCGTCGCGGCGGTCGACGCCGGTCTTGCCCTTGGCGAGCGCCAGCGCGACCTTGGCCCAGCCCTTGCGGAAGTAGACCTCGAGCGGGATCAGCGCCAGGCCCTTGGTCTTGAGCTTGCCCTGGATCTTGGCGGACTCGTGGGCGTGCAGGAGCAGCTTGCGCTTGCGGCGCGGGTCCAGGGGCTCGATGTTGGTCGCGAAGGAATAGGGGGGGATGTAGAAGTTCTCCAGCCACAGCTCGCCGCCGTCGGCGCGGCCGAAGCAGCCGTCCAGGCTGGCGCGGCCGGCGCGCAGGGACTTCACCTCCGGGCCGCGCAGCTGGAGGCCGCCTTCGATCACCTCGATGATCTCGTAGAACTGGCGCGCCTTGCGGTGGGTGGCGACGATCTTCTTGTCGTCGTCCTTGTCTTTGGGAGCCATGATGTCGTAGAATGGATTCTACTCAATTTCGTCTCGAGC
>JAGWRY010000269.1 GCA_028869495.1 Elusimicrobiota bacterium
CCGAAGCAGGCCGCGCGCTACCTGATCCCGGTCCTGCCCTTCGCGCTGTGGGCGGCCTGGGAGGGGCTGGCGCGTCTGGGTCGGCGCTGGGCGCTGGGCGGCGCGGCGCTCGGCGTCGTCCTGTCGGTCCTGGCGACGTCGCGCGTCGTCGCCGCGTCTTGGCGCCCGGAGGGGCGCGTCGCCGCGGCGCCGGCGCGCACGGCCGCCTTCCTGCGCGCGCGCGCTCAGGAAGGCGCCCTGGCGGCCGAGTACGACGCGCGCTGGTGGCTGCTGACCGGGCGCCCGTGCGTCCACGTCCCCTACGACGTCCGCTCGCCGCGCGCGCTGGCGCGCTTCCTGGCCGGGGCGGGAGTGCGCGAACTGGTCGTCGAGGACACGAGCTATTCCCTGCGCCCGCTCGGCGGCGCCTACCAGGTGCCGAGCTTCGGCGCCCTGCGCGCGCTGGCCGCGGCCGTCCCGGGCGCGCGGCGCGAGTTCGCCGACGAACGGGAAGGGACGGAGGTCTGGCGGGTCGCGCCCTAGCTAGCGCCGGGCGGCGTCGGGCGCGGCGTCGGCCTCGCCGTCGTCCTCGGTCCGGGCCGCGGCGGCGAGCGTGAAGTTGAAGCTGGCGCCGGCGCCGGGCAGGCTCTCGACCCAGATGCGCCCGCCGTGGGCCTCGACGAGGCCCTTGCAGATCGCCAGTCCCAGGCCCAGCCCCCGCTTCTTGCGCTTGCCCTCGCTGGCCTGGAAGAAGCGGTCGAACAGGTGCGCCAATTCGTCGGCGGGCACGCCCGGTCCCGAGTCGGTCACCGTGAAGCGCACGTCGCCGCCGTCGCGCTGGGCGATCACCTCGACGAGGCCGCCCTCGGGCGTGAACTTCAGCGCGTTGCCGATCAGGTTCGCGAGGACCTGCTCGACGCGCTTCGGGTCGGCCAGCACCAGCAGGGAGTCGCCGACCGGGCTGCGCCAGCGCAGGCGCACGCCGCGGCGCGCGGCCTCCATCTCGGCCGACTCGACGGCCTCCTGGAGCAGGGCGGCGCCCTCGACGGGCCGGGTCTCGATCGAGAAGTCCGGGGACTCCAGGCGGACGGCGTCCTGCAGCTGCTCGACCATCGCGATCAGGCGCTCGGCGTTGGACAGGACCACGCGCAGGGCCTTCGCGGCGTCGGCCGGGGGGACCTTCTCGCGGGTCAGGAAGGTCGCGTAGCCGTGGATGACCGACAGGGGGTTCTTCAGCTCGTGCGCGACGTCCTGCATCAGCCGCGTCTTGGCCTCGAGGCGGTCCTTGAGCTCGGTCAGGCGTTCGTGGGCGCTGGGCATCGCTTATCTTTGTAAGAAGATTGTAGCACGGAAACCGGGGCTTTTGATACTATCGCTCGGGACGCCGCGAGCGCCTTATTCCTTAGGAGGAAGTCCGCCGATGATCGACACGTCCATGTTCAGGAACGGCCTCGTTTTCGAGGACGAGGGGGAGATCGTCCAGATCATCTCCTACCAGCACCACCGCAAGTCGCAGTCGGCGGCCGTCTACCGCACGACCCTGCGCAAGCTGGACACCGGAGCCGTCTTCGAGCGCTCCTACGCCTCGGGCACGAAGTTCCGCGAGGTCCCGGTGACCAAGCGCGAGAAGATCTACTCGTACGACGAGGGCGACAAGGCCGTCTTCATGGACAGCGAGACCTACGAGCAGGTCTTCTACCCGAAGTCGAACCTCGGCCCCCAGGGCAAGTTCCTGACCGAGAACATGCAGGTCCTCGGCGTCTACGTCGACGACAAGCTGACCGACATCGAGCTGCCGGCCAACGTCGTCCTGACCGTCTCCTCCAGCGAGCCCGGCGTCAAGGGCGACTCCGTCTCCAACATGACCAAGAAGGCGACGCTGGAGACCGGCCTCGAGATCTCGGTGCCCCTGTTTGTGAAGGAAGGCGACAAGATCCGCGTCGACACCCGCACCTCCACCTACATGGAGCGCGTCAAGGAATAATTAACAAAGGGGTCAGGCACGGAATTAACAAAAAAAGTTAATTTCGTGCCTGACCCCAAAATTAACATGATCAAGGCCGTCGTCTTCGACATCGACAACACGCTGACCGACTTCATGAAGATGAAGCGGGCGGCGGTGGACGCCGCCGTCGAGGGGATGATGGACGCGGGTCTGCCCGGCGGCAAGGACGCCCTCGTCCAGGAGGTCTTCGACGTCTACTGGAAGGAGGGCATCGAGGACCAGAAGATCTTCGACAAGATCCTGAAGGCGAAGCTGGGCCGCGTCGACTACAAGATCCTGGCCGGCGGCATCCTCGCCTACCGGCGCGCGAAGAACGGGTCGATGACGCTCTACCCGCGCGTCCATCAGACCCTGTTCGAGCTGGTCAAGCTGGGCGTCAAGCTGATCGTGATCTCCGACGCGCCGAAGCTGGAGGTATGGCTGAGGATCGTCGGCCTCGGCCTGCACCACTACTTCGACGACGTGATCACGTCGGAGGACTTCGGCGTCAAGAAGCCCGACCCGAAGCCCTACCGCCGCGCGCTCGAGATCCTCGGCACCAAGCCCGAGGAGACCCTGATGGTCGGCGACTGGCCCGACCGCGACATCAAGGGCGCCAAGGGCGTCGGCATGCGCACCGCCTGGGCCAAGTACGGCGACACCTTCGGCACGAAGGAGTCCGGCGCGGAGTTCGAGCTGGACGACATCCACGAGGTCGTCGACATCGTGCGCCGGGAGGGCGCCGTTGCGGCGGCCTGAGCGCGCGCTCGCGGCGGCGCTCCTGCTGGCGGCCGCGGCCGCCGTCCCCGCGCGCGCGCTGAAGGTCGAGGTCTACGGCCGCACCCCGGCGGCGCTCGGCGGCCGCCCGATCCGGGTCGCCTCCGGCCACGCGCTCGTCCAGCTGTCGAGCGGCACGGCCGCCTCCTCGCTCGACGCGGCGCTGGCCGGCTTCGGCGCGCGGCGCGTGACGGACCTCGGCGGCGGCTGGCTGCTGGTCTCTTGGAGCGACGCGTCGACGGTCGCGCAGAAGCTCGCGCTCCTGCGCTCGGTCCCGGGCCTGGCCCAGGTCCAGCCCGACTACGCGCACACGGTCGACCGCGTCCCCGACGACCCGCTCGTCAACGCGCAGTACGCGCTGGACCGCGTCGACGCCTTCGGCGCCTGGGAGTTCGACACCGGCGCCTCGACGCGGGTGACGATCGCGGTCATCGACACCGGCATCGACGGCACCCAGCCCGACCTCAAGGACAAACTGACGAACACCGTCAGCTTGGCCTTCGACCCGACGACCGGCGTCCAGAGCGCCGACAACCCGCCCACAGCGGCCTGCGAGCACGCGACCGAGGTCTCCGGCGTCGCGGCCGCCTCCAGCGACAACGGCCTGCAGGTGGCCGGCATGTCCTGGGGCGCCCAGCTCGTCTCCTACAAGGTCTTCTCCGCGAGCGACTGCAACGCCGACTGCTCTGACAACGGCGGCAACCTCTGCCAGACCAGCGACACCGCGATCATCGCCGCGCTCAACAAGGCGGCCTCCTTCCAGACCGACCCCAGCTACGGCCACGTCGTCGTCAACATGAGCCTCGGCGGGGCCGGCTCCTGCGCGGCCGCCCTGCAGACCGCGGTCACGAACGCGGTCAACGCCGGCGTCGTCGTCGTCGCGGCCGCCGGCAACGACTCCTCGGCCGTCAACACCCCGGGCGACTGCGACGGCGTGATCACGATGGGCGCCTCCGACAGCTCGGACCAGATCGCCTACTTCTCGTCGCGCGGGACGGTGATGACCGCGCACGGCCTGGTCGCGCCCGGCGTCTCGGTGCTGACGACGGCCCCGGGCGGCGGGACCTCGTCGCCGTCGGGCACCTCGTTCTCGTCGCCGATGGGCGCGGGCCTGGCCGCGCTGATGCTGTCGGCCAAGCCGACGCTCCAGCCGTCCGACGTGCTGGCCGACATGCGCGGCGGGGCCGACGACATCGGCCAGCCGTCGACCCTGCAGGGCGCGGGCCGCCTGAACGCCTACCGGACGATGCGCCTGGTCGTGAAGGGCACGCTCGCCGGCTTCGACGGGGAGTCCAAGCCGATCGCCTTCCCGAACCCGTTCCGCCTGAGCCGGTCCCCGCGCGTCAGCTTCGCGCTCCCGCCGGGACTGCAGACCTCCGGCGCCAAGATCAAGATCTACACGCAGGACGGGCGCTTCGTGCGCGAGGTCGACGGCCTCTCCTGGGACGGGCGCAACGGCGACGGCAACCTCGTCGCGACGGGCACCTACGTCTTCGTCGTCGAGAACGGCGGCTCGTCGACGTCCGGCCGCATGGCGGTGATCCGGTGAGCGCGCAGGCGCCGGCGCGGGCGCTCGTCGCCTGGAACGCGACGCGCGGCAAGGCCGTCGCGACTCGCGTGGCGACGGCCGACGACGCGGGGTCGCGCTCGAAGGGCCTGCTCGGCCGCGACGGGATGGACGACGGCGAGGGGCTCTGGATCGTGCCCTGCCCGATGATCCACACGTTCTTCATGAAGTTCCCGATCGACGTGCTGTTCCTGGACCGCGACCTGACCGTGCGCCGCGTGCTCGAGGGCCTGAAGCCGTGGCGCCTGTCGCCGTGGGTCTTCTCGGCGCACAGCGTGCTGGAGCTGCCCGGCGGCTCCCTGCGCGGCTCGGTCGCCGCCGGCGACCGTTTGGAGATGAGGCCGTCATGAGCGACCAAGAGGCGCCGTCCTTCGTCACGCCGTCCGGCATCGAGATCCAGCGCTATTACGGCCCCGACGCGGCCGCCGCGCCGGGCGAGCTCGGGCGCGCCGGCGAGTACCCTTTCACGCGCGGCATCCAGAAGACGATGTACCGCGGGCGGCTGTGGACGATGCGCCAGTACGCGGGCTTCGGCACGGCCAAGTCGACGAACGCGCGCTTCCGCTGGCTGCTCGAGCAGGGGCAGACCGGGCTGTCGACCGCCTTCGACCTGCCGACCCAGCTCGGCCTCGACGCCGACGACCCGAAGGCGAAGGGCGAGGTCGGCCGCGTCGGCGTGCACGTCGGCACGATCGACGACATGGACGCCCTCTTCGACGCGATCCCGCTCGACCAGGTCTCGACCTCGCTGACGATCAACGCGACCGCGCCGGTCCTGCTCGCGCTCTACGTCGCGGTCGCCAAGACGCGCGGGATCGACCCGAAGGTCCTGCGCGGGACGCTCCAGAACGACATCTTGAAGGAGTTCATCGCGCGCGGCACGCAGGTCTTCCCGGCCGCGCCGTCCCTGCGCCTGTGCGTCGACGCGATGGAGTGGTCGCTGAAGAACACGCCCGCCTTCCACCCGATCTCGATCTCCGGCTACCACATCCGCGAGGCCGGCTCCGACGCGGTCCAGGAGGTCGCGTTCACGTTCGCCGACGCCGAGGTCTACGTGCGCGCGCTCCTCGAGCGCGGCGTCGGCGTCGACGCGCTGGGTCCGAAGCTCGCCTTCTTCTTCGGCTGTCACAACCATTTTCTGGAGGAGATCGCCAAGTTCCGCGCCGCGCGCCGCGTCTGGGCGCGCCTGATGCGCGACGACTTCGGCGCCAAGGAGCCCAAGTCCCAGGCCCTGCGCTTCCACGTGCAGACCTGCGGCTCGACTTTGACCAGCGCCCAGCCGCACAACAACGCGATGCGCGTGGCCTGGCAGGCGCTGGCCGCGGTGCTGGGCGGCGCGCAGAGCCTGCACACGAACGCCTACGACGAGGCGCTGGCCCTGCCGACGCAGGAGTCGGCCCAGCTGGCTCTGCGCACCCAGCAGATCCTGGCCCACGAGACCGGCGTGCCCGACACGGTGGACCCGGTCGCCGGCGCCTGGGCGATCGAGTCGCTGACCGACGAGCTCGACCGCCGGATCGCCGAGACCCTCGCGCGCCTGCGCGCCGAGGGGGGGATGCTGAAGCTGATCGAGGCCGAGGTCCCCCAGCGCGAGATCCAGGAGCGCGCCTACGCCTACCAGCGCGAGATCGAGGAGGGCCGCCGGAAGATCGTCGGCGTCAACGCGCTGCGCCTCGACGAGAAGGAGAAGGCCCCCGAGCGCCTGAAGGTCTCGCCGAAGCTGGAGGCGGACCAGGTCAAGAGATTGAAGGCCTTCCGCAAGGCCCGCGACGCGAAGGCGGCGGCCGCCGCGACGGCGCGCCTGGCCGACGCCGCGCGCGCCCCGGAGGAGAACCTCTTCCCGCACATCCTGGCCGCGGTCGAGTCCCGGGCGACGATCGGCGAGATCTTCGGGGCCCTGCGCGCCGTCTTCGGAGAGCACCATGCCCGTTAAGGGACTGACCCGGCGCAAGACCGCCCGCGAGATCTTCGTCGAGAAGAGCCTGCTGGGCGACGCCGAGCTCAAGCAGGCCGACGCCGACGCCGCGAAGTCGGGCAAGAGCTTCCAGCAGTCGGCGCTGGACCTGGGCCTGATCAAGAAGGGGCCTCTGCTCAAGGCCCTGTCCGACGAGTGGCGGGTCAAGGCCGTCGACCTCGGCCAGGTCGAGACCGACGCCGAGACCGCGAAGATCATCCCCGAGGCCGTCGCGCGCCGCCACGTCGCGATCCCGTTCGCGAAGGAGGAGAACGTCCTCTTCGTCGCGATGGGCGACCCGAGCGACTTCTTCGTCTCCGAGGACATCCAGCTGAGGACCGGCCTGGAGGTCCAGCCCTACCTGGCCCTGCCGCACGACATCCAGGCCGCGCTCGACGGCGCGTACGGCCGCGGCGAGGGCGAGGCCTTCAACCGCCTGATGTCCGACGTCGGCCGGCCCGCGGAGGACGGCCCGCCGTCGGACACCGGCGGCCTCGAGATCCAGAAGGAGGAGGCGAAGACCGACATCACCGAGGTCGACGCCTCCGCGCCCGAGGTCGAGAAGTACGTGAACGCGATCATCCTGGGCGCGCTCTCGATGAAGGCCTCGGACATCCACATCGAGCCGTTCGAGGACCCGAACGGCCGGAACTCGAAGATCCTCCTGCGCTACCGCGTCGACGGCATGCTGGTCCCCGGCCCGTTCACCGTGCCGTGGGGCTACCGCAACGCGGTCTCGGCGAAGATCAAGATCATGACGAACTCGATGAACATCACCGAGCGCCGGATCCCCCAGTCGGGCCGCATCCAGATTTTGGCGCAGGGGAACCCCATCGAATTCCGCGTCGAGATGGTCCCGACCGTCTACGGCGAGTCCTGCGTGATGCGCATCCTCGACCGCAAGAGCGTGCAGGTCGACATCATGAAGATGGGCTTCCTCGACGACACGCTCAAGAAGTTCCTCGGCCTGCTCCGGGGCATCGGCGGCAAGAAGAACTTCGGGCTGATCCTGGTCTGCGGCCCGACGGGCTCGGGAAAGTCGACGACCCTCTACGCGGCCCTGAACCACGTCAACCGCCCGGACATCAAGATCCTGACCGCCGAGAACCCGGTCGAGTACAACCTCGACGGCATCGTCCAGGTCCCGGTCAACCCGGACATCAAGCTCGGCGAGGACAAGAAGTTCGACTTCGCGACGGCCCTGCGCTCGTTCCTGCGCCTCGACCCCGACGTCATCATGGTCGGCGAGATCCGCGACGAGGAGACCGCGCACATCGCGATGGAGGCGGCGATGACCGGCCACCTCGTCTTCTCGACGATCCACACGAACGACTCGTCGTCGTCGATCTCGCGCCTCGTCGACATGGGCCTGCCGGCCTTCATGGTCGCCACGACGATGAAGGCGATCCTCGCCCAGCGCCTCGCGCGCCGCCTCTGCACGCAGTGCAAGGTCGAACGCGACCTGAAGCCCGAGGAGAAGAAGGTCTTCGAGGAGCACAAGGTCGAGCCGCCGGCGAAGATCTTCGCGCCGCCCGAGGGCGAGAATAAGTGCGAGGTCTGCAAGGGCATCGGCTACAAGGGCCGCGTCGGCATGCACGAGCTGCTGGTGATGAGCGACGCGCTGCGCCAGACCTGCCTGAAGGACGTCGCCTCGGACACGGTCCGCGCGGCCGGGCAGAAGGAGGGCCTGCGCCTGATCGCCCAGGACGGCCTCGAGAAGGTGAAGATGGGCCTCACGACGGTGCGCGAGGTCCTCGGAGGCACGGAATGAGCGGGTCCGCGAACGCGCCGGAGATGAACGTCGACCTGGCTCTCGAGCTCTTCTCGATCGCCGGGTCCCTGAACTCGACGCTGGACCTCGACTTCCTCCTGCAGAAGATCGGGACGGCGGCCGAACAGCTGACCGAGTCGGAGGCGAGCTCGATCATGCTCGTCACCGACGACAAGCAGCACCTGTTCTTCCGGATCGCGTCCGGCGAGAAGGCGAAGGCCCTGAAGACGATGACCCTGCCGATCGGCCAGGGCATCGCCGGCTGGGTCGCGCAGAACCGCCGGCCCCAGATGGTCAACGACACGAAGACCGACCCGCGCTTCGCCGGCAAGTTCGACAAGGCGTCGGGCTTCCAGACGCGGTCGCTCTTGTGCGTGCCGATGATCTTCCGCGACGAGCTGGTCGGCGTCGTCGAGGTCCTCAACAAGAAGGAGGGCGAGTACACGGAGGCGCACGTCGGCCTGCTGTCGAGCCTCGCCAGCCTCGCCTCGGTCGCGATCACGAACACGAAGATCATCGCCGAGCAGAAGAACTTCTTCTCGCACGTGCTCGAGCTCCTGGTCGGCGTCATCGAGACGGCCAAGCCCGGCTACGAGGACTACCCGGTCCGCGCCGCGAAGCTCTGCTGCGCGACCGGCCGCGCGCTCGGCGTCGGCGAGTACGACTACCGGATGCTCTACTACGCCGGCGTCCTGCACAAGATCGGCTACGTCGCGTTCAGGAACCCGCGCCTGCTGGCCGACATGGGCGTCTCGAGCGCCACCGAGGAGATGCTGCCCAGCTTCTCGGCGCGCCTGCTCGAGGGCATCAAGATGCTCGAGGGCGCGATCCCGATGATCCGCCACCACAAGGAGCGCTGGGACGGCTCCGGCTACCCCGGCAAGCTGAAGGGCGAGGACATCCCGCTCGGCGCGCGCATCCTCGGCCTCGTCGTCAAGATGGAGGAGCTCCGGATCGCGGGACTGCGCGGCCCGGAGCTCGGCGCCCAGGCGCTCAAGGAGGCCCGCGACGGCGCCGGCACGCGCTACGACCCGAAGGTCGTCGAGGCGTTCGCCGCCGTCCTCGAGGCCCAAGGAGGAAGCTGGTGATGGACAAGAAGCCCCTGCGCATCCTGATCGCGAAGCCCGGCCTGGACGGCCACGACCGCGGCGCGAAGGTGATCGTCCGCGCGCTGCGCGACGCCGGCTTCGAGGTGATCTACACCGGCATCCGCCAGACGCCGGAGATGATCGCCGCGGCCGCCCTGCAGGAGGACGTCGACGCGGTCGGCCTGTCGCTCCTGTCGGGCGCGCACATGACGCTGTTCCCGGAGATCGTCAAGCGCCTGCGCAAGGCGGGCCTGAGGGACGTGCTCGTCTTCGGCGGCGGCATCATCCCCGACGAGGACGTCGCGCCGCTCGAGAAGGCCGGCGTCGACCGCGTGTTCGGCCCGGGCACGCCGCTGTCCGAGATCGTGTCGTACCTGAACGAGAAGCTCCCCGTTGCCCGCTAAGAACGACCCGTCGGACCTGATCCGCCGCGTGCGCAAGGGCGACCACGCCGCGGCCTCGCGCGCGCTGTCTTTGGTCGTCGACGAGGACGCGGCCGCCGAGGCGCTGTCGAAGGAGTTCTTCAAGTCCGCGGGCACGGTCCAGAAGCTCGGCGTCTGCGGCCCGCCCGGCGCCGGCAAGTCCACGCTGACCGGCCGCCTGATCTCGCGCTACCGGAAGCTGGGGCTGACCGTGGGCGTCTTGATGGTGGACCCGTCGTCGTCCCTGTCGGGCGGCGCCTTCCTGGGCGACCGCCTGCGCATCATGGAGCACGCGACCGACCCGGGCGTCTTCATCCGGTCGCTCGCCTCGCGCGGGATGGTCGGGGGCCTGACCCACGCGATCTTCGGCGCGGTCCACGTGCTCGAGGCCCTCGGCTGCGGCAAGATCGTCGTCGAGACCGTCGGCACCGGCCAGGACGAGGTCGACATCGCCTCGGTCGCCGACACCGTCGTCTACGTGACGACGCCCGCGATGGGCGACGAGATCCAGGCGATGAAGGCCGGCGCGATGGAGGTCGGCGACGTCTTCGTCGTCAACAAGGCGGACCTCGCCGGCGGCGACAAGGCCGTGGCCGACCTCAAGGGCGCGCTCGGCCTCGGGCGCTCGGCCGGCCAGGCCCCGCGCGCCTGGGAGCCGCCGGTGGCCGCGACCTCGGCCCTGACCGGCGCCGGCGTCGAGGAACTGGGCCGCCTGCTCGACGCGCACTGGGAGCACCTGAAGGCCTCCGGCGAGGGGCGCGAGCGCCTCAAGCGCCAGCACGCGACCGAGCTCCAGTTCTGGATCCACCGTCACGTCCTGCGCCGCGCGCTCGAGCGCGTCGACGGCAAGTCCCTCGACGAGCTCCTCGCCCACAAGACCGACCCGGCCAGCCTCGGGCGCCGGCTCCTGAAGGCATGAGGCTCCACCACGTCGGCGTGGCCGTCCGGGACCTCGGGGAGGCGATCCGCCGCCACGAGGCGATGGGCCTGCGCCTGGCGCACCGGGAGGTCGTTTCATCGCAGAAG
>JAGWRY010000029.1 GCA_028869495.1 Elusimicrobiota bacterium
GACGCCCGCCGCCAGCAGGGCGCGCGGAGCGCGGCGGCGGGCCGCCCAGGCCGCGGCCAGGACGACGGCGGCGGCGGCCAGCAGCGGCAGCTGGAACGGCTGGCGCCAGCTCGGCGGCGCCCACTCCATGATCGCGCGCGCCGGGTCTCCGGCGGCCGCGTGCGCGCGCAGGACGGCGTAGAGGCGCAGGCCGTACGGGTTCAGGAGACTGCCGAAGAACGCGCCCCCGGCCTCCGCGCCGAGATCCCGCGGGCGCGGGCGCGCGGCCAGCGCGTAGAGGGCGTACAAACCGAAGGCCAGGACGAAGCCCGCGTGCAGGTTCGCCCAGAGCGCGAACAGCCCGAAGCCGAACAGGAAGGACGCGCGGCCCGACTCGAGGCGGCGCAGCAGGATCGAGAAGAACAGCAGGCTCGCCAGGTCCGCGCGCAGGTCGGCCTGGGCCAGCATCGCGGCCAGCCACAGCGCGAGCGCGCCGGCGCGCGCGAGGCGCGAGGCGCCCTTGTCGCGCAGGAGCCCGTCGACGGGCCAGAAGGCCGCGGCGAGCAGAGGGATCTTGAGCGCCCACAGGCCCCAGAGGCCGCCCAGGCGCTCGGCCGCGTACCAGACGAGCTGGGTGCCCCACTCGAAGTCGATCCAACGGGCGCCGTAGCGCGTGAAGGAGAACGGATCGGCCCGGGGGACGGCGCCGTGCGCCCAGATCCAGCGCCCGGCGGACAGGTGCCAGAAGACGTCCGGGTTGAAGAACGGCAGGGCCAAGACGACGAGGGCCAGGGCGATCGCCCAGGCCCCGACGAGCCCCTCTTTCGGAGAGACCGCTGCTTTGGCTATATTAGCGGGTCGGACGGATCGCGCGGCCGGACTTGATGCAGTCCGTGCACACGTAAGCCGTCATCGTGCGGCCGCCGATGACGACCTTCTGCCGCTGGAGGTTCGGGCGGAAGGTCCTCTTCGAGGCGCGGTTCGAATGGCTGTAGCTGAAGCCGGTCTTCGGACCTTTTCCGCAACCCGGAATCTGGCACTTGAAGGACATAACGTTGAGGCATTCTAGCAAACCTCCGTCGAAGGCCGCAAGATGAGCGCCGGTCTCGATTCCTCCCTCCAGTACCTGAAAGGCGTCGGCCCGCGCCGGGCCGCGCTTTTCGAGCGCCTGGACGTGCGCACCGTCGAGGACCTCCTGCGCCACTACCCGCGCCAATGGCAGGAGCGCTACGAGACCGAGGACCTGACCCTGCCGACCGCGACGGGGCTGGTCGTCGTGCGCGGCCGGGTCCTGCGCGCGGCCGCCTACGGCGCGGGCCCGCGCCTGGCCCTCTACAAGGCCCAGCTGGCGACCGCGCACGGCAAGGTCTCCTGCGTCTGGTTCAAGCACCTGAGCCGCCGCTTCGACGTCTTCGCGGCGCTCAAAGAAGAGGTCGCCGAGGGCAAGGACCTCTGGGTCGTCGGCCGCGCCGACCCGGACCTGGCCGGCATCCGCGAGATCCGCGTCGACGAGCACTATCCGCTCGAGGATGAGCGCTGGCGCCTGCACGTCGGGCGCCTCGCGCCGGTCTACGCGCTGACCGAGGGCCTCCACCAGCGCTTCGTGCGAGAGCTCGTGCACGCCGCGCTCGAGGCCCACGCCGACGAGGCCGTCGACGCGGTGCCGGCCGAGCTGATGAGCAAGCGCCGGCTCCTCGCCGCCCCGCAGGCCCTGCGCGGCCTGCACTTCCCGCGCTCGCGCGCCGAGCTCGAGGCCTCCCGCGCGCGCCTGGCCTACGAGGAGCTGCTCCTGCTGGAGCTGGCCTGGATCCTGAAGCGCCGGCAGACGAGCGAGACCCTCAAGGGCTTCGACTACGAGATCAAGCGCACGCTCCTGACCCCGTTCCGGCAGGGCCTCGGCTTCGAACTGACCCACGCGCAGAGGCGCGTGATCAACGAGATCTTCGACGACATGCGCCGCCCGCGCCCGATGACGCGCCTCCTGCAGGGCGACGTGGGCTCGGGCAAGACCGTCGTCGCGCTGTCGGCTCTGCTCTTGGCCGTCGAGAACGGGGGCCAGGGCGCGCTGATGGCGCCGACCGAGATCCTGGCCGACCAGCACCGCGCGACGCTCGAGCGCTTCCTGAAGGGCCTGCCGGTGAAGGTCGTCGCGCTGACCTCGCGCGCGGGCAAGAAGGAGCGCGCGAAGATCCTGGAGGCGCTCGCCGAGGGCTCGGCCGACCTCGTCGTCGGCACGCACGCGCTCCTGGAAGAGGACGTCCGCTTCAAGTCCCTGCGCGTCGCCGTCATCGACGAGCAGCACCGCTTCGGCGTGCGCCAGCGCACGACCCTGCGCCAGAAGGGGAGCCTGATCGACCTTCTGGTGATGACCGCGACGCCGATCCCGCGCACGCTCGCGCTCGCGCTCTACGGCGACCTCGAGGTCTCGACGATCGACGAGATGCCGCCCGGACGCACTCCGATCCGCACCGCGCTCGCCCCCGAGGCCGAGGCCTTCGAGGCCGTGCGCCGCGAGGCCGCCGCCGGGCGCCAGGCCTACGTCGTCTACCCGATCATCGAGGAATCGGCCCGCCTGGACCTGCAGGCCGCGAAGGCCGAGTTCGAGCGCCTGCGCGCCGAGGTCTTCCCGGACCTGAAGGTCGCGCTGATCCACGGCGCGATGCCCGCCAAGGCGAAGAACAAGACGATGGCCGAGTTCTCGGAAGGGAAGTGGCAGATCCTCGTCGCGACCCCCGTCGTCGAGGTCGGCGTCGACGTGCCCAACGCGACCGTCATGGTCATCCAGAACGCCGACCGCTTCGGCCTGGCCAGCCTCCACCAGCTGCGGGGCCGCATCGGCCGCGGCGCCGCCGAGTCCTCGTGCTTCCTCGTCGCCGACCCCAAGACCCCGCAGGCCCGCGCGCGCTTGGAGACGATGACCGCGACCGCCGACGGCTTCCGCATCGGGGAAGAAGACTTGAAGCTGCGCGGCCCGGGCGAGCTCCTCGGCACCGCCCAGCACGGCGAGCTGACTTTGAAGGTCGCCGACATCGTGAAGGACGCCGACCTCCTGGCCGACGCCCGCGCCGACGCCGACGAGCTCCTCGCCGCCGATCCGAAGCTCCTCGCCCCCGCCCACGCCCTCCTGCGCCGCCGCCTGATCGCCCTCTACCAGAGCCGCTGGCACTGGATTGACCTCGCCTGAAGTCCTATCATCGGGCCGTGACGCTCGCTCTCCTGCTCGCCGCCCTCGCCCTCCTCCCCCGCCCCGCCGCCGCGCAGAACTTCGAGGACGTGCGCGTCGACCATCAGACGTGGAAGGCGCTGGGCTGGAACGACGCGTGCTCGGTCGCGCTCGAGGTCCTGACCTTTCCGAGGCTCGGCGACGCGATCGCGACGGAGCCGATCTCGACGCGGATCGGGACGATGACGATCCCGACCGGGAAGGAAGACGCGGCGACCTCGTGGGCGTACCGGGCCGACGGCGTGCTGACCTGGCGCCCGAAAACGGTCGCCAAGACCGAGCGGGAGCTGCGCGCGGCCGGCTACGACGCCGCCGGCTTCTCGGAGACGATCTCGAGCGCGTCGTCCGGCGTGCGCCCCGAGATCGACGAGGCGCTGGCCTCGACGGCGACGCTGCGGTCGCGCACGACCCGGCCGTGGCCGGGCCCGGGCTGGCGCTGGGCGGCCGCCGACTTCAACCCGCTGTCGACCTGCGCGCTCCTCGCCTTCCAAAGCCGGACGCCGCCGCTGCGCTGGCGCTTCCGGCTCGTGCGCGTCTACAACCCGCGCGCGCGCATCGACCGCGCGTACGCGCACGCGGAGAACGCGCGCCTGCTCTTCGACGCCGGAGACCTCGACGCCGGCTTCGCCGAGTCGGAGACGGCCGCGGCGCTGGCCCCGGAGCTCGGCATCGCGCGCTACAACCACGCCGCCCTGCTCGCGCTGACCGGGCGCATGGACCGCGCGGTCGCGGAACTCGCCGCCGCGATCGCGATCGACCCGTCCTTCCGCGCGAAGGCGCGCGACGACGAGGACTTCTCCAGCCTGCGCGTGCGCGAGGACTTCCGCGACCTCGTCCGCCGCAGGCCTTGAGACTCCCCGCGGCAAGAGCTACAATGTCTCGTCGCAGGCGAGGATTTCGAGCCGAATTGCCCCGGCCGACCGGGCGCTAAAGAGGCGTCGCCCCCCACGAAACCGCGCCCCTCGGCGCGGTTTTCTCGTTTCATGGGACCGATGAGCTGGACCCGGCGCACCTTCTCCGACCGCGGCCGCGAAGACGAGCTTCGCGAGCTGCTGCACCGGCGCGTGCTCGTCCTCGACGGCGCGATGGGCACCATGCTCCAGGCCCTGAACCTGACCGCGGCCGACTTCGGCGGCGCGGAGCTCGAGGGCTGCAACGAGAACCTGATCCGCACCCGCCCTGAGGCGATCCGCGGCGTCCACGAGGCCTACTTCGCCGCCGGCTCCGATCTCGTCGAGACGGGCACCTTCGGCGCGGTGCGCCACGTGCTGGCCGAGTACGGCCTGCAGGACGACGCGCGCCTCCTCTGCCGGCGCGGCGCCGAGATCGCGCGCGAGGCCGCCGCGCGCTTCTCGTCGCCGGAGTGGCCGCGCTACGTCGCCGGCGCCCTCGGCCCCGGCACGAAGACGATCTCGGTGACCGGCGGCATCGCCTTCGACGAGGTCCTGGCGAACTACGCGGAGGCGGCCGAGGGCCTGCTCGAGGGCGGCGCGGACCTGATCCTGCTCGAGACCCAGCAGGACACCCTGAACGCGAAGGCGTCGCTCCTCGGCGTCGAGGAGGCCTTCCGCCGCGCCGGCCGCTCGGTCCCGGTGATGCTCTCGGTCTCGATCGAGAGCATGGGCACGATGCTCGGCGGCCAGGACATCGCGGCCCTGGCCGAGTCCGTCGCGCACTTCGGCCTGCTCGCCGTCGGCATGAACTGCGCGACCGGACCCGACTTCATGACCGACCACCTGCGCACGCTGTCGGCCCTGACGCGCTCGTTCACCCTCTGCTACCCGAACGCGGGCCTGCCCGACGAGAACGGCGCCTACAACGAGACCCCGGCCGAGCTCGCCCGCAAGGTCGCGCGCTTCGCCGACGAGGGCTGGGTCAACGTCGTCGGCGGCTGCTGCGGCACGACCCCCGAGCACGTCCGCCTGATCGCCGAGGCGGTCGCGGGCAAGCCGCCGCGCCGCCCGCACAAGCCCCGTGCGGCGGCCGTCTCCGGCCTCGAGCGCCTGACGCTCGACGAGGACCGCCGGCCGCTCCTGGTCGGCGAGCGCACGAACGTGATCGGCTCGCGCAAGTTCAAGGAGATGATCGTCTCCGGCGACCTCGAGGCGGCCTCCGAGATCGCCCGGCGCCAGGTCCGTTCCGGCGCCCACGTCGTCGACCTCTGCCTCGCCAACCCCGACCGCGACGAGAAGGCCGACATGATCGCCTTCCTCGAGCGCGTCGCGCGCAAGGTCAAGGTCCCCTTCATGATCGACTCGACCGACGCCGCGGTCATGGAGGAGGCCCTCAAGCGCTGCGCGGGCAAGGCCCTGCTCAACTCGGTCAACCTCGAGGAGGGCGAGGAGCGCTTCGAGCGCGTCCTGCCGCTCGTGCACAAGTACGGCGCCGCCCTCGTCGTCGGCACGATCGACGAGGACAAGACGATGGGCATGGCGCTGACGCGCGAGCGCAAGCTCGCGGTCGCCAAGCGCTCGTTCGACCTGCTGACCGGGAAGTACGGGATGGCCCCCGAGGATCTGGTCTTCGACCCGCTCGTGTTCCCGGCCGGCACCGGCGACAGGAACTACTGGGGCTCGGCCGTCGAGACGATCGAGGGCCTGCGCCTGATCAAGAAGGAGCTGCCGCGCTGCAAGACCGTGCTCGGCGTCTCGAACGTCTCCTTCGGCCTGCCTCCGGCCGGACGCGAGGTCCTGAACTCGGTCTTCCTGCACCACTGCGTCGAGGCCGGCCTGGATCTGGCGATCGTCAACGCGGAGAAGCTGGCCCGCTATTCCCAGATCCCCGACGAGGAGAAAAAGCTCTCTTGGGATCTCTTGTCGTGGAAGGGTCCCGGCGATCCGGCCCACCCGGAGGGCTTCGACGCCGTCGCCGCCTTCTCGGCGCACTTCCGCGCGGCCAAGCCCGCCGGTCCGTCCCCGTCCGAGCGCCTGAAGCGCCCGATCGACGAGCGCGTCGCCCGCTGCGTCGTCGAGGGGTCGCAGGAGGGCCTGGCCGAGGACCTCGACGAACTGCTCAAGACCCGCCCGCCGCTCGAGATCATCAACGGCCCGCTGATGAAGGGGATGGACGAAGTAGGACGGCTGTTCAACTCCAACCAGATGATCGTGGCCGAAGTGCTGCAATCGGCCGAAGCGATGAAGGCCGCGGTCGCCCATCTCGAACCGCACATGGAGAAGGCCGAGAGCGCCAGCCGCGGCACGATCGTGCTGGCGACCGTCAAGGGCGACGTTCACGACATCGGCAAGAACCTGGTGGAGATCATTCTGAAGAACAATGGCTATGAGGTGATCAATCTGGGCATCAAAGTGCCGCCGGAAGATTTGATCCGGGCGCACGAGCAGCACAAGCCGGACGCCA
>JAGWRY010000270.1 GCA_028869495.1 Elusimicrobiota bacterium
GCGCGCGGGCGAAGGCGACGGGCAGGCGCCGCGCCGCGACGCGGCGGCCGGCGATCCGCCGCCCGTCCAGCCGGCGCGCCGCCTCCCAGGACGGGTTCACGCGCTCGCCTCCGAAGGGCTCGAAGCCGGTGATCAGAATGACGCGCGGCACGACGCTAGTGTAGCCGCCGCGCGCGAATAATCAAGGGGGCGCTCAGCGGCGCTCGACGAAGGTGAAGACGTCGAGCGGCGCGTCGGACAGCGACCAGGGCAGGAAGCCGCTCGTGCTGGAGTAGAAGCCGCCCTCGCAGGCGCGCCCGCAGATCAGGCGGATCGGCAGGGGCGCGGGGACCGTCTCGCTCTCGACGCCGGCCAGCACGCGCCCGCGCGGCGGGATCCGGTTCGTGTTCGGGACGCTGACGACGACGACCTCGCCGGGACGGACCTCGTCCCAGCCGCCGCGGTCGACGTCGAGCTGGCGCGCGCCGGCCCGCGACAGGTACTCCTGCAGGCCCCAGTGGCCCGAGTACCAGACGCGCGCGCCGCGCGAGAGCCAGCGCGCGGAGACCTGCGCGGCGACGCGCTTCTGCGCGGACGCGTAGGCGCGGTCCGTCGCGCCCAGCGCCAGGCTCAGCGCCAGCGCCGCGCCGAAGCCGGTCCGGCCCAGGAGCTCGAGCTCGCCCGGGCGCTCGCCCTCGAGCCGCTCCCACAGCCAGAAGACGAGCGGCGGCAGGAGGAAGACGACGAAGCGCGCGACGACCGCCCAGTAGGCGAGCTGGAGCGCGGCGACCGCCGCCGCCCAGGACGCCCAGAGCGCCGCGCCGCGCGCGCGCGGACCCGCGAGCAGGGTCCACAGCGAGACGCAGGTCCCCCAGGCGAGCAGGACGCCGGTCAGGCGGTCGACGGGGCGCGCCGGCCACAGGTCCAGGCGCGGGGCGAAGAGGAGCGCGCAGAAGGCCGCGGTCAGGGCCAGCGCGCGCCGCGACGGGCGCAGGCGCAGCCCCCAGACGGCGACGACCAGCCCCAGCCCCCCCGCGAAGTCCAGCAGAGCGCGCAGGCGGTGGGCCTGCGGGCGCGCCGAGAACGAGATCGCCGACGAGGTCGTGCTCCAGGCCGCACCGAGCGGGAGGCCTCCCGCCAGGCGGTCCCACAGCATCCCCAGCGCGAGCCCCGCGAGGGCGGTCGCGGCCCAGGCGGCCAGGCGCGGCAGGCGCACGCCGCGCGCGCGCGCGTAGAGCAGGGCCGGCGGCAGGACGAAGAGGGCGTTGTACTTCGACAGCAGGGCCAGCGCGGCCAGCAGCGCCGAGGCCGCCCAGGCGCGCGCGTCGCCGTCGTCGGCGGCGGCGACGGCCAGCCACAGCGCGGGCAGGGCGAAGCCGGCCATGACGACCTCGGCCATCGCGTGGTTCATGTTCAGCGTCCAGGCCGGGCCGGCCAGCACGATCAGGGTCGGCCACAGCGGGCGGCGCAGGAAGCGCGCGGCCAGCGCGAGCAAGCCCCAGGCCGCGGCCAGGCCGAACGGGAAGAAGAGCGCGCGCGTCCAGAACTCGGCGCCGCCGGTCAGCTTCAGCGCGCCGGCCAGCAGATACGGCAGGACCGGCGGGGTGTTGTTGATGCGCCCCATCGGCTCGAGCCAGCCGTACCAGTTGAAGGAGAAGGCGAGGGGATGCAGCGGGTCGCGCAGGACCCCGCGCGCGATCGCGAGGAAGAAGGGCTCGTCGACGTGCCAGGGCTCGCCCCACAGCCCGAGTCCGGCGGCCAGGACCAGGCCCGCGACGATCAGGAGGTCGCGCCGCGACGGGGCGCGGGACGGAATCTTCAGAGGTTCGTCGTGACGAGCGTCTCGGTCGCGGCGACGCCGTCCACCGCGCGCACGCGGCTGACGATCAGGCCCGACAGCTTGTCGACCGTGTCGGCCTCGGCGGACAGGATCATGTCCCAGCCTCCGAAGACCATGTAGACCTCGGTCACGCCCTCGATCGCGCGGATCGCGCGCACCGCGGCCTGCTCCTTGCCCGGGGTCAGCTTGCACAGCACGAAGGTCTTCATGTCATCTCCTTTTGTTCCAGGCGTCCGAGCGGTAGCGCGCCTCGAGCCCGCGCCCGAGCGCCGCCCACTCCGGGGCGATCTCGCGCAGGGGCTCGCGCCCGAGCCCGAGCGCGGCGCCCGCGAGGACCGCGTCCGCGAGCGTCTCCGCGGGCAGGCCCAGCCCCTCCGGCCGCAGCGAGCCCTGGTAGAGGCCCTTTCCGTCCCTCTTGCGCAGGGCGCCGCCCAGGAGCTTGCTGCCGTCCGCGGCGACGAGGTCCAGAGGCTCGGCGCGCGCGAAGCACGCGGCGGCCGCGCCGGA
>JAGWRY010000271.1 GCA_028869495.1 Elusimicrobiota bacterium
CCGCCCTCCTGCCCGCCGCCGGAGCCGCGGCCGCGCCGCGCGCGGCCCTCCCGCGCGCGCGCGACCTCTCTATCGAGGAGCAGGCCGGCCAGGTCTTCCTGATCGCGATCGACACCGAGATCGCGCGGGCGCGCGAGGCGGACATCCGCGCCGGCCGGATCGGCGCCGTGATGCTGCGCTGGGACCGCTTCACCGGAGCCCAGGCGCGCGCCTTCGCCGCGGAGATGCGGACCTGGACCGACTCCTCGCCGCGGAAGATCCCGCTGCTGATCGCGACCGACCACGAGGGCGGACCCGTCTTCACCCAGCGCCTGTACGGCACGGCGCCGTTTCCCGGCAACATGGCCCTCGGCGCGACCGGCTCGGCCGAGCTCGCCTTCCAGGCCGCGCGCGTCACCGCGCGCGAACTGCTTCCGCTGGGGATCGACGTCACCTTCGCGCCGGACGTCGACGTCAACAGCAACCCGCTCAACCCGATCATCGGCCTGCGCTCGTTCGGCGAGGACCCGGCCGAGGTCGCGCGCCTGGGCGTCGCCGCCCTGCGCGGCTACCTGGCCGGCGGGATCCTGCCCGTGATCAAGCACTTCCCGGGCCACGGCGACACGACGGTGGACTCGCACCTCGGCCTGCCGATCAATCGGAAGACGTTGTCCCAGCTCGACGAGACCGAACTCGTCCCGTTCCGCGCGGCCCTGCGCGCCGGCGCCCCGGCCGTGATGCCGGCGCACATGGTCTTCCCCGCCCTCGGCACCGGCCCGGAACAGCCGGTGTCCCTGTCGAGCGCGGCCCTGCGCGGCTTCCTGCGCGGGCGCCTCGGCTTCAAGGGACTGCTGATCTCCGACAGCCTCGACATGGGCGCGATCGCCGACGTGCGCGGCTCCTCCTCGGCGGCCGTCGCGGCGCTGGCGGCCGGCGAGGACGTGCTCCTGATCGGCAAGGCCGACTTCCCGTCCGCCTACGCGGCCGTCGTCGCGGCCGTGCGCTCCGGGCGGATCCCCCGCTCCCGCCTCGAGCGTGCGGCGGCCCGCGTGCTGGCCGTCAAGCGCCGCCTGGGTCTCGCCCGCCGCGGCCTCCCGCCGCCGGTCTCCGCGCGCGAGGCGGCCCGCGGCCGGGCGCTGGCCGAGCGCATCGCCGAGCGCGCGGTCACCTTGGTCCGCGACGACGGCCTCCTCCCGCTGAGGCTGAAGGCCGGGCAAAGGCTCGGCCTCGTCCTCGTCCACTCGACGCGCTACGACGGCGAGATCGCCCGCTTCGCCGACGCCGTGCGCGCGCGCCACCCGGCGCTCGACTTCGTCGACCTGCCGGAGCTGTCGCCGAGCGCGGCGCAGGCCGCGGGCGCCGCCGCGCGCGTGCGCGGCGACGCGGCGGTCGTCGTCGGCACCTTCCAGTTCGGCGGCCCGTCGCCCGAAGGCCAGCGCCGCCTCGTGGAGGCGCTCGAGGCCGGTCCCGCGCCGCTCGCCGCCGTCAGCCTGATGGACCCCTACGACCTGTCGCTGTCCACCGGCGCCGGCGCCGCGCTCTGCGCGTACGGGATCACCGACTCGTCCCTGTCGGCCGCGGCGAAGCTCCTGTTCGGCGAGATCCCGCCGCGCGGGCGCCTGCCGGTGACCGTGCCCGGCGTCGCGCGGCGCGGCGCGGGGCTGCGGTCCTTTCAGCCCGCGCGCGGCCCGCGCGCGAAGAAGCGGCCCAGCCCGTAGGCGGACGCGGTCCCCAGCGGCGCCAGCCAGCCCAGCGCGAAGGGCAGGAGCCCCCGCCCGTCGAGGACGAGCAGGAAGGCGTTGAGCGTCAGCGCGGCGCCCAGCGCGCCGAGCGCCGCGGCGTCGCCGCCCGCCTCGCTCGTCAGGCCCAGCAGGAACACGCCCAGGACCGGGCCGGCCGTCGCGAGCCCCGCCCTCAGCGCGAAATCCAGGATCCCCGCGCTCGCGCCGAAGACGCCGGCCAGGACGGGCAGGAGCAGGCCGAAGGCGAGCGCCGCCGTCCGCGCGCGCCGCAGCTCCGCGCCCGCGGAGCCCGCGCCGCGGCGCAGGTCCGCGACGAAGGCCGCCGACAGCGAGGCGAGCGGCGCGTCGATCGAGGCCAGCGCGATCGCGGCCAGGACCGCCCCGCGCACGACCGAGCGCGAGGCCGTCTTCACGAAATAGGGCAGGACGTTCTCCAGGTTCGGCGCGAGGGCCAGGCCGGGGTTCTGCTTGTAGAAGACGAAGAGCAGGGTGCCGACCGTCAGGAAGAGGAGCAGGACCGCCAGCGAGCCGGCGATCGAGAGGTACATCGCCTTCTGCGCCTCGCGCGGCCCGCGCGCGACCAGCAGCTTCTGCGCGAGCTCGTGGTCGGTCCCGAAGGCCGCGGCCGAGCCGAAGAAGCCGGTCAGCACGGCCGGCCAGAAGACGCGCGGCTCGCCGAAGAAGCGCGCGAAGAAGCCGGGCGTCCCCGGCGCGCCCCAGTCGAGGGCCCTCAGCTTGCCCGCGGCGCCGGCCAGGCGCAGGACGGCGGGCAGGCCGCCGTCCACGCGGCGCAGGAGGAAGACCGCGGCCAGCGCCCCGCCGAGCAGGACGACCCCCGTCT
Organism: Elusimicrobiota bacterium; assembly: GCA_028869495.1. Lineage (GTDB taxonomy): Bacteria > Elusimicrobiota > Elusimicrobia > UBA1565 > UBA9628 > GWA2-66-18. The sequence goes on from JAGWRY010000271.1 coordinate 2,563, forward strand.
GCAGGACGCCGGTCCAGACCGCGGCCTCGGCGCCGCCCTCGACGAGGGCCGCCAGCGAGACCCCGGTCAGCAGGACCAAGGACGGGGCCAGGCCCCAGCCGAGGAGCGCGCCCGCCGCGACGGCCGCCGCCAGCAGGCGCGCCGCGGCCGCCAGGACGCGCGCGGCGACGAACAGTCCCGCGCCCGCGGCCCGCGTCCGGGGCCCGAAGCGCGCGCCGAGCCAGCCGTAGGGCGTCTCGCTCCCGCCGCGGTGGAAGGCCGGGACGAAGAGCAGGGCGACCAGCACGCGCGCCGCGGCCGCGCCGAGAAAGAACTGGAGGAAGGTCCAGTCCCCGCGGAACGCGCTCGCCGACACGCCCAGGACGGTCAGCGCGCTGACCTCGGCGGCGACCAGGGCCAGCCCCGCCTGGGGCCAGGGCACGCGCCGCCCGGCCAGCAGGTAGTCGTCGAGCGAGGCGACGCGCGCGGCCGCCGCGCGGCCGAGCCAGACGGTTGCGCCCAGGGCCGCCGCGAAGAGAAGGACGTCGCCGGGCGACAGCGTCGAGCCGCCGGGGAACCAGGAGGCGAAAAGCGCGGTCATGGCCGGAGGCATCATGCCTTTTCCGGTCCGGCTCGAGCAACACGCGTCAACATTTCTATAATCGGATCGTCGTACACTTCCTATTGGAATGACCCTGCGCCTCGCGCTCGCGCTGTCGGCCGCCCTGCTCCTCGGCGCCGCCGC
>JAGWRY010000272.1 GCA_028869495.1 Elusimicrobiota bacterium
CGCGGGCCGCGAGTCCTCCCCGGCGCCGGCCCTCGCGCCCGCCGGCGATTCGTCCCCGCACGCCGCCCCGTCGATCTTCTTCGACCCCGGCCCGCGCACCGCGTCCTGGCCCGACCGGGTCCGCGACCGCGCGCGCTACACGAAGCTGCTCTCCCGCTCGTTCTGGTGGTACATGTGGACCCACGTGGTCGACATGTGGCCCTCGTATCAGGCGCGCTGGCGCAAGGCCGCCGCGGAGGGGCCCGTCTCGGTCTCGCGGCCGCGGGACTTCTTCAGCGCGATGCGCGTGACCGGCATGAGCGGACGCTTCTACGTGCTCGGCGGCTCCGCGCTCGAGGACGATCTGGTGATCGCGGAGTTCCGCAAGTCCTTCGCCCGCTGGTTCGACGGCCCCGGGGTCGGCGCGCCCCAGCGCGAGGCCATCGAGCGCTTCATGGCGCGCGCGAAGACCTTCAACGCCGAGAAGCGCGCGCACACGAACATGTACAAGAACATCCGCGACCCGCTGATCCGCGCCTCGACGATGCGCCCGGACCAGCTGACCGGCTATTTCGACGGCCTGCTCCCGACCGAGAAGGAAGAGGCGACGCGCGAGTTCCAGAACAGCGGCCGCATGGAGAAGGTCCGCGCCGCCTTCCTGAAGGTCCTGCGCGAGACCCTCGACGAGGAGAATCCGAACGACCCGCACCGCGTGCGCGCGGCGATCGTGCTCGGCTCCTTCGCGAGCGGCTCGGCCGGCCCCAACAGCGACTTCGACGTCGAGGCGCTCGTCGACGGCGCCAGCAACAAGAGCCTGCCGGCCTTCATGAAGCGCCTGACCGCGCGCTGGGACGCGGCCGGCTGGCACAAGACGCACCCGGTCACCGTGCACGACAACGCCTCGTGGCCGTCCTGGGGCCTGGTCAACATCGTGCAGACGCGCCACTACCTCGTCGTCAGCCCCGAGCCGGCGCTCGTCGCGCGCCTGTCGCGCCAGGCCTTCGAGAGCCCGGCGACCACCCTCGAGCGCGGCTACACCGCGCGCGGACGGGTCAACCGCGCCGTCCAGCGCGGGATCGTGACGGCCGCGACCTACGCCGCCGACCTGCGCGCCGCCCTCGGCCTGGGCGCGTCTTCCGCGCACTGAGGCTTCCGGACGCGGGGGGAGCCTCCCGCGCGGGGGCGGGAGGCTCCGGAACGGGCTTCGCGCCTACTGCCGCGTGGACGGCGGCAGGAGCCCCTGGACGCGGACCAGGCTCGCGGTCAGCTCCGCCTTGAGCGCCGGCTCGGTCTCCGTCTTCAGGCGCCCGGCCAGCATCTCCTCGCCCTGGTCGGCCGGGATCGTTCCCGCGACGACGGCCTTCTTCACCGCCTGCGCCGCGGCCCGGCGCGTCGCCGGGTCGGCGCTGTCCAACCCGCGCTGGAGCGGCGCGACGCGGGCCAGCGACGGCCGGACCGCCATCGCCGTCAGTCCTCGGCGCAGTCCGTCCCGGTCCGCGGTCTTCAGGTAGCGCTCGAGCAGGCCGGCGCTGAGCCAGGGCATCTTGCCGGGCTGGAGGCGTCCGACCGCCTCCAGACGCTCGAGGACGCCGCCGACCAGGTCCGGGTCGCGGTAGTCCTGCAGGGCGACCGCGCAGCCGGAGACGAGCGTGAAGCTGTCGGTGGACTTGAGCAGGCCCAGCAGGACCGGCCGCGCCTTGCGGCCGCCGGTGCGGCGCAGGGCCTCGGGCAGGAGGTCGGGCGGCACGAGGCCCTTCCCGGACAGCGCGAGGACCTTCTCGTAGACCGCGGGTCCGCGCACGCCGCGCGGCGAGCCGACGTCGCCCAGGGCCTCGTCGCGCAGGACCTGCGGCCCGTCGTCGAGGACGCGCAGGACCGCGTCGCGCGACGACGGCGCCGGGTCGCGCGTCGCCAGCAGGCGCACCGCGCGGCGGCGCAGTTCGAGGCCGTCGGGGGAGTCGTCGGGGTCGTGCGACAGGATCGCCCCGACGCTCTCGCCGAGAGCCTGCGCGGCCTCGGGCTCGAGGTCGGCGCCGGCGAGCTCCGGCGCGTCGAGCTTGGCGGCGAGCTCCCCGAGCTCGATCAGGCGCTCCGGCGAGGCCGGGTCGCCGGAGTCGGCCAGGAAGGACGAGACCGCGGAGTCCAGGGTCTTGCCCGGGAGGTCCGCGGCGACCTGGGCCGCGGTCGCGCGGTCGGGCGGCGGGGTGTCGGCGAGGCGGTCGAGGCGGACGAACTCGCGCCCCGACCAGAGGGCGGCGGCGGCGATCACGGCGGCGGCGGACGCGACGGCGAGGCGCTTCATGGCGGTTCTCCGGGCGCGGGGAGGAAGTCCTGGTGCGGAGCGGACTTCCGGCGCCTGCGGGAGATACGCGCGCCGGCGCGCGGAACTTACGCCCGGCCCGGGTCCGGCGGAAAAATGCGATAATATCTTCGTCGTGGCCTCTCCCTCCTCCCGCCCGATCCCCCGCTTCCTGCCGACGACGCGCGCCGAGCTCGACGCGCGCGGCTGGGACGCCGTCGACGTCGTCTTCGTCAGCGGCGACGCCTACATCGACCACTCGTCGTTCGCGGCGGCGATCCTGGGGCGCGCGCTCGAGGCGGCGGGCTTCCGCGTCGCGCTCCTGTGCCAGCCGGACTGGCGCTCGGCCGAGCCGTGGCGGCGCTTCGGGCGCCCGCGGCTGTTCTTCGCCGTGTCGGCGGGGAACATGGACTCGATGATCAACCACTACACGGCCAACCGCAAGGTGCGCAACGACGACGCGTACTCGCCGGGCGGGAAGATCGGCCTGCGCCCGGACCGCGCGACGATCCCGTACTGCCAGCGCGCGCGGGAGGCTTATCCGGGCGTGCCGGTGGTCGCCGGCGGCGTCGAGGCCAGTCTTCGTCGCATGGCCCACTACGATTTTTGGTCCGACACGGTCCGCCCGTCGATCCTGATGGACTCGAAGGCCGACCTCGTCGCCTACGGGATGGGCGAGGAGACCATCGTCGAGATCGCCGAGCGCCTGCGCGGCGGAAGATCGATCAAGGACTGCCGCGACATGAGAGGGCTGGCCTACGCCCTCGGCGCCAGCGAGCCGGTTCCGTCGGGCCCGGACGTCGTCGAAGTCCCGTGCTTCGAGGCGGTGAAGTCCGACAAGGACGCGTTCTTGAAGGCCGCGCGCCTGTTCCACCGCGAGACGAGCCCGTTCAACGCGAAGACCGTCGTCCAGCGCCACGGCGCGCGCGCGGTCGTCGCGACCCCGCCGCGCCTGCCGCTGTCGCGCGAGAAGATGGACTACTACTACGGCCTGCCCTTCACGCGCCGCCCGCACCCGTCCTACCGCGAGCCGATCCCGGCCTGGGAGATGATCAAGGACTCGGTGACGATCATGCGCGGCTGCTTCGGCGGCTGCACGTTCTGCTCGATCACCGCGCACCAGGGCCGCACGATCCAGTCGCGCTCGAAGGAGTCGGTGCTGGACGAACTGAAGGCGATGGCCGCCGACCCGGACTTCAAGGGGACGGTCTCCGACCTGGGCGGGCCGACGGCGAACATGTACGAGATGCGCTGCACGAAGCCCGAGATCGAGAAGATCTGCAAGCGCCTGTCCTGCGTCAGCCCGACGATCTGCAAGTGCCTGGGGACCGACCACGGGCCGCTCGTCGCGCTGATGCGCGAGGCGCGCGAGGTCCCCGGGATCGGGAAGGTTCTCGTCGCCTCCGGCATCCGCATGGACCTGGCGCGCCTGTCGCCCGAATACATGTCGGAGCTGACGCGCCACCACGTCGGCGGGAGACTGAAGGTCGCGCCCGAGCACGTGAGCCCGGTCGTCCTCGCGAAGATGAAAAAGCCGGCGCACGGCACCTTCGAGGACTTCGCCGAGAAGTTCCGGAAGGAGAACGAGAGGGCGGGCAAGAAGCAGTTCCTGGTCCCGTACTTCATCGCGAGCCACCCCGGCTCGGGGCTGAAGGAGATGATCGAGCTGGCGGTGTTCCTGAAGCGCAACGGCTACAAGCCCGACCAGGTCCAGGACTTCATCCCGTCCCCGCACGACCTCGCGGCCGCGATGTACTGGACCGGGCGCGATCCCGAGACCGGCGAGCCCGTCGCCGTCGCGCGCGGCCTGCGCGACCGGCGCCTGCAGAGGGCGCTGCTGCAGTTCTTCAAGCCGGAGAACTGGTTCGAGGTGCGCGAAGCCCTGCTCAAGGCCGGGCGCAAGGACCTGATCGGCGGGGCTTGCGACGCGCTGATCCCCGCCGACCCGCCGCGCGAGGCGGTCCTCGCGCGCCGCGCGCGGGCGCAGAAGGACTTCCACGAGCACGTGCACGCCGAGCCCGGGCCGCGGGCCGGGCGCCCGCGCGACCCGCGCTCGCGCGGCTACCGGCCGGGGCGCTCCGGCTGGACGCGGCGGGAGAAGACGTGAGCGTCTCCCCGCGGCTGATCCGCCTGGCCGGCCTCGACGCGATCGAACTGCCCTGCGAGGATCCGGGAGCGCTGACCGCGCTGGTCCTGCACGGCTACGGCGCGGACATGCGCGACCTGGCGCCCTTGGCCGCGGAGATCCCGGTCTCGCGCCCGGTGCGCTGGGTCTTCCCCGACGCGCCGGAGGTCCTGGACTGGGGCGGCCGGGCGTGGTTCCCGATCGACGTCGCGGCCTTCGAGGAGGCCCAGCGCACCGGGGCGCCGCGCGACCTCTCGGGCGGGGAGCCGGACGGCCTGGCCGGCGCGCGCCGCGAGCTCGCGGCGGCCGTCGAGGAGCTGGACGTCCCGTGGGAACGCCTCCTGCCGATGGGCTTCTCGCAGGGGGCGATGATGGCGCTGGACCTGGCCCTGCGCGCGCCGAAGGCGCCGGCCGGGGTCGCGATCCTGTCCGGCACGCTCGTGGACCGGAGGACCTTGAGGACGCTGGCGCCGAAGCGGCGGGGCTTGCGCTTCCTCCAGAGCCACGGCACGGTCGACCCGATCCTGGGCTTCCCTCAGGCCCTCGCGCTCGAGGCGGAGCTGCGGGACGCCGGCTGGGACGGCGCCTTGCGCCGCTTCGAGGGCGGCCACGGCGTGCCGCCCGAGCTCCTGCCCGAGCTCGGGGCCTGGATCGACGCGCTGTGAGCCGGGACTGGACGACGGCGCTCTTCCGCAGCGGGATCTTCACGCCGGGCGCGCCCGAGGCCGTCGCCGCCGCTCCCGCCGAGACGGATTTCGCCTGGCGGGCGCTGGGCTTGCGCCCCGGAGACCGCGTGCTCGACGTCGCCTGCGGGACCGGGCGCCACGCGGTCCGGCTCGCCCGGCGCGGCGCGCTGGTCCTCGGCGTCGACGCCTCGGCGGCCTATCTGCGCGAGGCGCGCCGCGCGGCCCGCGGCCTGCCCGGCGTCCGCTTCGTGCGCGGCGACATGCGCCGCCTGCACGCGTGCGGCGAGTTCGACGCGGCGGTCAACCTGTGGACCAGCTTCGGCTACTTCCGCCGCCCGGCCGACGACCTGCGCGTCCTGCGCGGGATCGCGCGGGCGCTCAAGCCCGGCGGGCGCCTCCTGATCGACGTCTCCAACTTCGACTGGGTGCGCGCGCGCGCGCCGTCGCGCTGGTGGACGCGCGCGTCGGACGGCTCCTACCTGCTCCAGGAGTCCCGCGTCCTCGGCGGGAAGGACCCGCGCACGGTCAACGACTGGACGCGCCTCGCGCCCGGCGGGCGCGCGCGCCGGACGCGCTTCACGCTGAGGGGCTACGGGCGCGCGCGACTGTTCGCCCTGCTGAGGAAGGCGGGACTGCGCCCGGCGCGCGTCTGGGGCGGACTGGACGGCGCTCAGGGCGCGTCGCGCCCGGCCGAGGCGCCGCGCCTGGTCGTGCTGGCCTTGAATGGCGGCGGCGGCGCGGCGTCGCGGTAGGTCTCGATCCAGCGCCGCACGCCCGCGTCGGGCTCGAGCGCGTCGAGTCGGCCGAGCAGGAGCTTGAGGCGCGCGGCGGGCGCGTCGTCGCCGAGGGACTCGCGCTCGCGCGCGGCCAGCCACAGCACCGCGACCTGGAGCTCGCGCGACTGCGGCGTGCCGCGGGGGTCGGCGACGAAGCCGGCCGGGTCGGCCTCGACCGGCGAGAGCAGGCGGGCGTCGAGCTGGGCCGCCATGTCCGGGCGGCGCCGCAGCAGGTCTCCGCCGTCGTCGAGGACCGCGTTCAGCGCGACGAGGGCGGTCGCGCGCTCCTCTCCGGCGGCGGGGCCGTCGAGGAGGTCGAGGAGCGCCGTCTGCTCGCGCGCGAGGTCCGCGTCGGACAAGCCGTGCGCGGCGGGGCCGAGCCCGCGCAGGACGAAGATCCGGTAGGCGGGCTCGCGCAGGGCCGCGAGCAGGACGTCCAGCGCGCGGGAGCGCGCGGCGTCGGAGGCTCCGCCGGCGGCCGCGACCGGGATCGCGTAGCCGAGGAAGGCGCAGGCCTTCGCGCGGACCGCCGGATCCTGTCCCGGGGCCGCGGCCGCGGCGATCGCGCCGAGCGCGGCGTCCAGGCGCCGCCGGGACAGGTCCGGGAGGCGCGACTGCAGGGCGTCGAGCGCGGAGAGCTTCTCCGCGGCGGAGGCGGGGCCGGAAAGGACCGCGACCGGGTCCGCGGCCGGGCGCGCCAGGGCGCGCGCCGCCGCGAAGGCGGCCTCGAGCGGGGACGGCGCGGCGGCCCG
>JAGWRY010000273.1 GCA_028869495.1 Elusimicrobiota bacterium
CCCGGCGCCTCGACGGCGTGCGCGTCCGCGACGCGGCGCGGCGCGGCGCCCGAGGAGAGCTCGGCGTGCGTCGCGGCGAGATAGACGCGCGCCGCCGCGCCGCCCTCCTCGCGGTCGACGGCGATGATCACGACGTCTTCGGCGGCGAGTTCCATGGTCGTCCTCAGAGCGTCAGCTCGGCGTGGTCGTAGATTCTAGGAAGCTCCGCCGGGTCCGCGCCGGGCGCCGAGAAGCTCCAGTCCGCCTTCTCGCGCGCGAGCTCGCGCAGGTCGCCGAGGTAGCCGTCCCAGGTCGTGATCAGCACGCGTGTCCCCGACAGCGTGCGCAGGGAGTCGAACAGGCGCTCCGAGAAGGTGAACGTGATCGTCTTGCGGCGCGGGTCGGCCTTCTGGACGACCTCGCCGACGAGCGGCGAGCCGTACGCGTCCGGCGACGAGTCGCGCGCCGCGAACGAGCGGTGGTCCCAGCCGTAGAGCAGGAAGCCGGCGTCGAACGCGAAGTCCGCGCGCGGGACGTTCAGCTTCGGCAGGAACGGCTTGCCGCCGGAGCCCGGGAAGCCGAAGAAGACGTGGAAGTAGACGTGGTCGTAGCCGTGCGGCGGGTTCCACTCGCTCGTCACGTTCGCCATCCGGATCTCGAGGCGCAGGTCGCGCCCGCTCGTCAGCGCGCGCACGCGCCGCATCGAGAGCTGGCCCGCGTAGCTGGCCTCCGCCGGCGGACGGATCGCCCCGCCGGGGCCGCCCTTGTTCTCCTCGGGCACTTCGACCGCGGCGAGCGGGTGGTACGGGCTGCGCACGACGACCGGCGCCTCGCCGCGCAGGGCGAGGGCGCCCGACGGCGCGCGCGAGAGCAGGGCGAGGCGGTGCGGGCCGTTGCCGAGCTCGCGCGCGCTCAGGCGGAGCTCGCCCGAGGCCGGGTCCGGCACGCGGATCTTGCGGTCGTAGTTCCCGTCGCCGACGACGAACAGCTCCTCGGCGGAGCCGCCCTTCGGCGGCGAGAAGCGGACGGCGATCTCCTCGCGCAGGACGCCGGGCGGGAACGGCTTCAGGCGCGGCCCCGGCTCCTCGGCGGCGCGCGCGCGCGCCGGGGCCGCCGACAGGCGGAAGACGTAGAACGAGTCCGGCGGCAGGAGCAGGGCGCCGCCGCGGCGCTCGACGCGAGAGGAGACCAGCAGGGGCTTCAGGCCCCCGTCCTCCGGGCGCAGGCCGTAGACCATCCGGTCGGGCGCGGTGTTGAAGACCGCGAGGTAGCGCTCGTCGCCGCGCTCGACCGCGTAGGACAGGATGCCGGCCGACGGGGAGGTGCGCTCGACGCGCACTTTCCCGTCGGCCAGCGCCGGGTGGCGCTTGCGGAAGCGGATCAGGCGGCGCAGGAGGCGCGAGGCGGGCGACGACTCGTCGAAGTGGCGCTCGTCGAACATGTTCGCCCGGGCGCGCGTGAGGCCGGCCTCGGTGCCGTAGTAGACGCAGGGAATCCCCGGCAGGGTGAAGAGCGCCGCCAGCGACTGGCGCACCGCGGGCCAGGACGCGCGCGCGTGCATGCGCTCGACGTCGTGGTTGTCGAGGAAGTTCACCCACAGGTCGTGGTGGCGGTGGCGCGCGGTCAGCGCCGCGCGCAGGGACTCGGTCGGCGCCTTGCGGTAGAAGACCTGGGTCAGCGCCTCGTTGAGCGGCAGGTCGACCGCCGAGTCGAGCCGCTCCGCGCGCCCGCGGCGCAGGTAGCGGCCGATCGCCTTGTAGTCGTAGCTCCAGACCTCGCCGAAGACGAGGAAGTCCTTGATCCCCTTGCGCTCGGCGTGGCGCTTGACGCCGGGGCTCTTCGGGTCCTCGTCGTACAGGAACGACTCGTAGAACTCCTCGGGCGTGTAATAGACGGTGTCGACGCGGAAGCCGTCGACGCCGGCCTCGTCGATCCAGTAGCGGTAGATCTCCTTCATGCGCGCGACCGCCAGCGGGCTCTTCAGGTTCACGTCGTCGAGGTCGCCGAGCGCGTAGTTCAGCGTCTGCTCGCGGTCGCGGAAGTCGGCGATGTTCGGCGTGAAGTTGTAGACGGCGGCGGCCCTGTGCTCGGGATCGCGCGGGTCGTTCATCCGGAAGACCGGGTCGTCGGGCGCCTTCGGCGCGCGCGCGGGCGGATAGGCGCCGTTCACCGCCTTCCAGTTGAGCTCCGGGCGCGCCGGGTCGTAGCCGTCCGGGTCCACCGTGAAGTAGTTGCCGGTGTGGTTGACGACGATGTCCTGGATCACGCGCAGGCCGAGCCCGTGCGCGTCGGCGACGAGGCCCTTGTAGTCGTCGAGCGTCCCGAAGTGCGGGTCGATCCTCGTGAAGTCGTAGGCCCAGTAGCCGTGGTAGCCGCGCGTGCGGATGTACGGGTTGATCCACTGGTTGTGGACCGGGGGCGTCAGCCAGACCGCGTCGAAGCCCATTTTCTTGATATACGGGAGCTTCGCGCGCAGGCCCTTCAGGTCGCCGCCCTGGAAGCAGTCGTCGTCGGTCGGCGAGTACTCGCCCTTGCCGAAGTCGTCGTTGGACTTGTCGCCGTTCTGGAAGCGGTCGAGCAGGACGAAGTAGATGACGGCGCCGCGCCAGGACGGGAGGCTCACCGGGAGCGGACCAGGACGCGGACGCCGAAGGCCGGGACCTCGACCCGCGCCTTCGAGCCCTGGCCGCCGTCGCCCGGGTGCGCGCTCAGGCGGTAGCCGGGGTCCAGCGCGTCCTCGAGCGCGGTCCCGGCGGGCGTCGCGCCGGCGTCGACCCACATGTCGGCCGAGCGCGCCTCGGCGGAGGTGTTCAGGACGACCAGGACCTCCTGCCCCTCGTGGATGCGGCTGAACGCGTAAATCCCGGGCCCGGTCGGATCCGACCAGCGCGCGTACTGCTCGCCGCGGCGCAGGGCGGGATAGGCGGCGCGCAGGTCGGCCAGCGCGCGCAGGAACTTGTAGCCGGGCGCGTCCGCGTCGAAGGAGTCGCCCGCCGGGGCGCCGGGCTTGAAGGCGCCCGCGAACATGTCCTGGCGGTTGTCGGGATCGGCCGGGAGGTCCCCGCCTTCAGGGTCGAGCCGCCCGCTGCGCTGCCGGAAGGCCTGCTCGGTGCCGTAGTAGACGAGCGGGATGCCGGCGCTCGCGAGCAGATAGGCGAAGGCGGGCTTCAGGAGGGCCGCCGGCGTGTCGGCCAGCAGGAAGCGGTAGACGTCGTGCAGGTCGATGAAGCGCACGAGGCGGCCGGCGGCCGCGCCGAGGACGGAGCGCGAGGTCCGCTCGCTGTTCTCGAGGTCGCGCGTCGGCGCCGCGCCGTGCAGCGCGTAGTTGACGCGGCGCAGGGCCGGGTAGTCGTAGAGCGTGTCGAGCGAGCCGGCGGTGAGGTAGGGCTTGAGCTCCGCGTCGATGCCGGTCGAGTCCTCGCCGAGCAGGAGGAAGTTCTTCTTGCCGAGCTTCGCCGCGTAGGCGCGGATCTCCTTCGAGAAGCGCGGCAGGTAGCTCGGGTCGACGTGGCGCACGGCGTCGAGGCGGAAGCCGTCGATGTCGGTCTCCTTCATCCACCACTCGGCGATGTGGATCAGCTTGGCCTGCGTCTCCGGACGGTTCGTCGCGAAGTGGCGGTAGTTCGGCGGGAAGTCGCCGTGGATGACCTGGTCGGGGTCGTTCCAGTTCGTGATCACGCGCTCGCGCGTGAAGTCGTCCTGGTTCAGCTCGACGGGCCGCAACAGGCGCGTCCACGTGATCGGGCCCGGCTTGTCGTCGCCGATCCACTGCGTCTTGCCGTCCGAGTACTCGAAGACCGGTCCGGCGTGGTTGATCACCCAGTCGAGGACGACGCGCAGTCCCTTCTCGTGGGCCTTGGCGACGAGCTCCTTCAGGTCGGTCAGGGAGCCGAGGTGCGGATCGACCGCGAGGAAGTGGACCGGCGCGTAGCCGTGGTAGGCGGCCGACACCGTCATCGTGACCGGCGACAGAAGGATCGTCGTCGCGCCGCTCTCGCGGATGTAGTCGAGCCGGTCGATCACGCCGCGCAGGTTGCCGCCCTGGCGGCTGACGCCGCTTTTCTGGTCTCCCCAGGGCGCGGCACCCGCGCCGCGCGCGAAGCGGTCGAGGAAGACCGAGTAGATCAGCTCGTCGCGCCAGTCCTCGGGCGAGGCGCGGTAGCGCCGCGCCGGGTCGACGCCGAGCGTCGCCTGCGCGATGCTGTCGACCGCGTCGGCCGGGGGCTGGAGCCCGCCGTCGTCGTAGATCGGCTTCCCGCGCAGGCGCTGGGCGATGGCCTGCGCCAGGAGACGCGCGCGTCCGGGTCCGGCGCTCGCTCCGTTGCCGTACAGCTTCGGGAGCGCGGGCTTCGGCGCCAGCGGATCGTCGGGCGACGGCGCGGCGGGTTCGGCCGGCGGGCGGGACGCGGCGCCGACGTCGGGGCGCGACGC
>JAGWRY010000274.1 GCA_028869495.1 Elusimicrobiota bacterium
CGCGGCTTCGAGCCGCGGGGGCTCTCGACCTGCGGCGGCGGCCACGGCTGCAACGAGTTCCTGTTCCGCCGCGCGCCGGACCGCGCCGGGGCCTAGTCAGTCCGCGGAGCCGGCCGACGCCTTCCACTGCGGCTCGCGGCGCGGCTTGCGCGGCGCGAAGCCGGCCGAGAACATCCGCTCGAAGTAGGCCGCGTAGCGCGCGGCCAGCTCCGGGACGTCGAACCAGTTCGAGTTCTCGAAGCTGTTCTTCTCGGCGTTCGGCGAGTAGTTGAAGGAGCCGGTCTCGACGACTTTGCCGTCGAAGACGCCAAACTTGTTGTGCATCTTCTGGTAGAGCGGGTCGCGCTCGTCGTCGGGGCCGATGATCAGGCGCATCTCGAAGCCGTGCCAGGCGAACCAGTCGTCGAGCGACGACAGCGAGGCCTGGCTCTTGTCGAGGACGAGACGGATCTTGACGCCTCGGCCCTTGGCGGCGAGCAGGGCCTCGGCGATCCGGCGCGAGTAGAAGCTGAACATCGCGATGTCGATCGTCTTCTTCGAGGCCCCGACCGCGGCGACGATCGCCTCCTCGATGCCGCCCTGCGGCGAGAAGACCGCGCGCGGCAGCTTCAGGCCGTTGAGGTCGACCGGCCTCTCCGCGTCGGACGGTGGCGCCGGGATGCGCGTCGTTCGGTCTCCCGCGGCGGGCGGGTCCCAGTCCGCGAGGTCGGCGGTCCCGGGCGCGGCCGGCTTCGCCTCGGCCTCGGCGCCGGCGTCCGCGGAGCGGTTCAGGATCTCCTCGAGCTTCGCCTTGTCGACCTTCTCGGCCAGGCCGCGCAGGTACCCGTAGTAGCGCAGGTAGAGCTTCACGCGCCCGGCGTCGTTCGTGAAGACGACGTTCTCGAAGTGGTCGTCCTCGGACTGCTGGGTGTAGTTGTAGGAGCCGACCTCGAGCAGGCGGTCGTCGACGATCAGGAACTTGTTGTGCATGATCCCGCTGCCGGCGCCCTTCAGCAGGAGGAGGTCGAAGCCGGACTTGACCAGCTCGACGACCATCGGGCGCGGCTTGCGCGGGCCGCCGAGGTGGCTGGTTCCCGTCGTGTACACGTGCGAGCGGTCGAGGACGATCTGGACCTTCACGCCGCGCTTCTTCGCGCGCCGGAGCGCGTCGAGCACGCCCTGCTCCTCGAACTGATACATCGACATGCGCACGACCGTCTTCGCGGCGTCGATCGCGGCGACGACGTGCTCCTCGACCGGCTCGTACGGCCGGAGCGCGCTGGTCGGATACCGGCGGCCGCGGAAGAGCAGGGTCTTCGCGGCGGGCAGAGGGGCCTGCGGCGGCGCCGGCGGCGCGGGGGCGGGCGCCGGCGGGTGCAGGATGTCCTCGCGCAGCTGCTCGTCGGTCGGGATCGAGGCTTCGGCGGGCTTGGGCAGGGGGCGCGCGACCGCGAACAGGTGCTTGAACGCGAACGCGAAGGAGGCGACGTCGTCCTTGTCCGACAGGAAGTGGACGTCCTCGTAGTTGTCCATCGACGCGCGCTTCGTGTGGTTGGCCGAGCCGGTCTCGACGACCTTGCCGTCCAGGATCATGAACTTGTGGTGCATCTTCTGCGCGAGCGGGAAGTCGCTGTCCGGGTCGGGGCCGGCCAGGGTCTTCACCTCGACGCCGTGCAGGGCCAGCCAGTCGGCGTACGGCTTGAAGTACTGGCTCACCGACTGGCTCTGGTCGATCACCGCGCGGACCTTCACGCCGCGGTCGGCCGCGCGCTTCAAAGCCTGCGCGACCTTCGTCGAGCGCGGCGAGAACATCGCGTAGTCGACCGAAGTCCTGGCCGCGTCGATCGCGGAGACGAGCGCGTCCTCGAGGACGTCGCCGTTCGGCGTGAAGACGTACAGGGGCAGCTTCGTCCCGTTGAGGTCCACGCTCGGCGACGGGTCGGCCGGCGGCGGGGGGATCGTCTCCGGCCAGGCGTGATTCTTCGCCTGCGCCTCGGGGACCGCGCGCTCCCACAGGTACTCCCAGTACTTGTTCAGCGCGGCGACGCGCGGCGCCTCGGTCGTGAAGTTGGCGTTCTCGTAGTGGCTGTTCTCGGACGTGAACGACCAGTTGTACGAGCCGAACGTCGCCATCTCGCCGTCGAAGACCGCGATCTTGTTGTGGTTGATCCCGTAGGGCGTCAGGCCGCGCAGGACGCGCAGGTCGAAGCCGTCGCGGACCAGCGCCCAGATCTGCTCGCTGCGGCGGCGGCGGTACTCGGCGCCGGGCTCGTTCTGCGGGAAGGCCATCGAGTAGTCGACGACGACCTGGACCTGCACGCCGCGGCGCTTGGCGCGCTCGAGGGCCGCCAGGATCTGGCGGGAGCCGAACTCGTAGAGCGCGACGCGCACGCTGGTCTTGGCCGAGTCGATCGCCTGCACGAGCAGGGGCTCGACCGGGATGTTCGGGCGCAGGGCGACCGCCGGGTACTTCTTGCCGTGGAACGAGACCTCGCGGCGCGGATAGTCGGAGCCGCCGCCGTCGTCGCTCGGGGGGGCGTCGGCCGCCGGGGGAGCCGCGACCGCGCTGAGAAGCCCCGCCGCGCCCTCGGCCGGCTCCGCGGAGGGGCCGAAGCCGCGGTCCGTGAACTCGGCGGAGCGGTCGAACAGGCGCCCGGCGCGGGCGCTGGCGTCCTCC
>JAGWRY010000275.1 GCA_028869495.1 Elusimicrobiota bacterium
CCCCGAGGCCACCGCGCGCCGCCGGCGCGACGAGGCCGCCTGCCGCGCGAAGGCGCAGGTTTATATCGCGCAGAATCCACAGGAGGCCGCGCAGAGGCGAAAGGCCTGGGGGCCGCTGCCCGGCAAGGCGCCGCGGTCGGCGGCCGAGGACCTGCTCGGGGCCTACACGCTCCGCTGCCTGCAGAACCTCGGCTACTCGGTCGACGGCTGGCGCTAGACGCTGGGAGCCGTTCCGCCGCGCATCTGCTTCGCGGCGTCTCGCGCCGCGAAGTAGAGCGGCTCGTTCAGTTCCGGAACGGCCAGCGGCGCTCGATCGGGTCGAGGTCCTGGCTGGCGAGGAAGTCGGCGACGACCTTGTCCTCGCGCTCGCGCCAGTCCGCCTCGTCGCCCTTGACCTCGACGGAGCCGCCCGCGATCATCGCGTGGCCGCCGCCGCGGTTGCCGCCGCCGAGCAGGCGCTTGAGCAGGCGCCCGGCGCCGGCGCCGGGGTCGTTGGCCCTCAGCGACACGTGCAGGCGGCCCTGGTAGCGCGCGGTGACGATCGACCAGCGCATCTTCTCGAGGGTCAGCAGGAAGTCCGCGATCTGCGCGACGCGGTCCGGCGTGCCGACCTCGCCGAGGTGGACGCCGATCGCGCGCCCGACGACGAACGCGTCGCGGATGCCGCGCGCGACCGCGATGAAGAACTGCTCCGAGCGCTGCGGGTACGAGATGCGCCAGAGCGTCCTCATGTGCGCGCGCGGCCAGAAGGCCTGGTAGGCGTCCATGTCCCGCGCGGTCGCCTCGCGTCCGAGGTTCTGCGTCTCCGAGCCGATCCCGTAGACGATCGCGGTCGCCAGGCGCCGCGGCACGCGCACGCCCGAGGCGAGCAGGGCCTCGACCAGGATCGTCGTCGTCGCGCCGACGCTCTCGTCGATCAGCGCGAGGTCGGACTGCGTCGCGTCGTGGCGCGGGTGGTGGTCGACGAGGAGGTCCGGGATGCGCCGCGGCGGGCAGCGGTTGTTCCGGAACGGGGGCTGGGTGTCGACGAGGGCCAGGTGCCGCACGCCCGCCAGCTCGCCGTGGCGCAGCGGGTGCGCGGGCAGATGGAGGCGCTCGGCCATCATCCGGTTCTCGGCGCGGCCGATCATGCCGCCGTAGACGATCCGGCAGCGGATCTTGCCGATCGTGCGCGCGAGGTGCTCGAGCGCCCAGGCGCTGGCCAGGGCGTCGGGATCCGGGTGGTCGTGCGTCAGGATCGTCAGAGGCGACAGCGACCGCCCCCTCTCGTTGAGGAGCTTCAGCAGGCGGCGCGCGTGGAAGCCGGGCCTCACCGTCCGCCTCCGATCCCGACGAAGAAGACCCAGAGCAGGATCGAGACCGCGGCCGCGGTCAGCTTCTCGCGCCAGTTCTCGGTCAGCAGGCGCGCGGCCGCGCCCTCGCGCGGGCGCGGGCGCAGGCGCGCGAGGAAGGCCTCGATGACGTCCTGCAGCTCCTCGAGGTCGGCGATCTTGGTCAGCTCGCCGCGCTGGGCCGCCATGATCGAGCCGTGCTCCTCGCTGACGACCAGGCAGAGCGCGTCCGTGCGCTCGGACAGGCCCAGCGCCGCCGAGTGGCGCGTGCCCAGGTTCGTCACCTTGGCCAGGTCCTTCGAGAGCGGGAGCTTGACCCCGAAGCGGCTGACGCGTCCGCCTTCGACGACGAACGCGCCGTCGTGGCCGAGCGAGTGGCTGTCGAAGATGCTCTTGATCAGCGCCTCCGAGAGCTCGCCGTCGAGGTCCCAGCCGCTCGACAGGTGCCGGTCGAGCGGGTCGAGTCCGCGGATGACGACGAGCGCGCCGATCCGGTCGCGCGCGAGGTCGCCGAGGGTCCGCACCAGGATCTCGGACTGGCGGTTCGTCGGCGCGGTCTTCAGGCGCCCGCCGCTCAGGCTCCAGACCGCGATCCGCTCGAACACCGAGCGGATCTCCTCCTGGAAGATCACGATCACCGCGACGATGAAGACCGCGAAGAAGCCCTGGAAGATGCGCACCGTCATGTACATCCCGGACAGGAACGCGATCGTGTAGACGACGGCCAGCAGGAGCAGGCCCAGGGCCACGAACGCCGCGCGCGTGCGCTTGAACCACAGGAGCAGCGCGTAGATCAGCGAGCCGACCAGCATCATGTCGAGCACGTCGGCGACGCCGATCGGCTTGAAGCCCGCGAACATGGCCCTATTCTATCATTCCCGGCTCAGCCGAGGGCCAGGCGGAAGACGGCGTCCAGGAGCCGGTCGGCGACGTGATCGACCAGCACGTCGATGTAGTTCTTCAGGAAATAGCCGACCAGGCAGGCGACGGTCAGCATCGAGCACAGCAGGAGAAGGTACTCGACGGAGGCTTGACCGCGCCGTCTCACGCCCTCAGGGTAGAGGGATTCAGCGCGCGGCGCCTGGGACTTTCGGCGCCTTCGGGACGTCGCCGAGCAGCTCCGCCATGTTCCAGATCATGTCCTGGCGGGTGCCGCGGGAGATCTCGACCTCGTTGGCGTCCATGTGGATCGCGTCGACCGGGCAGGCCTCGACGCAGTAGCCGCAGAAGATGCACATGCCCAGGTCGATGTCGAAGCTCTTCGCGCGCTTCTCGACGCCGACGCTCGGGGCGTTCTCGGCGGTGATCCGGATGCACTTGGCCGGGCAGATGGTCTCGCAGAGCAGGCAGGCGGTGCAGCGCGGCGCGCCGTCCTCGCGCTTGAGCAGGCGGTGGCGCGTGCGCGCGCGCTTGCCGAGGACCGCCGGATCCTCCGGGTACTGGATCGTGACCGCGCCGGGCTCGCCGCCCCGCATGCCGAGCGCGTAGGCGGTGTGGCGGGCGAGGTTGACGAACAGATGGCGGAAGGTGACGAGCAGGCCCTTCCAGACCTCGATCAGGAAGATCTGCGTCGCGAAGGTGCGCTTCGGGCGCTCGACGACTCGGACGGTCATCGCCATAGATAGACTCCCCAGACCGTGACGAGAAGGTTGACGAGCGACAGCGGCAGGAGGTTCTTCCAGCCCAGGTCGAGCAACTGGTCGAAGCGGAAGCGCGGCAGGGTCCAGCGGATCTGCATCAGCAGGAACAGCAGAAGCATCACCTTGAAGACGAAGCTGACGACCATCAGCGCGCCGGCGACCAGGGCCGTCGTCCCCCCGGCGGCGGCCATCGCCGTCAGGTTCAGGCCCGGGATCGCCCAGCCGCCGAGGAACAGGGCCGTGATCACGCCGCAGACGACGATCGACTCGAAGAAGTCGGTCATCAGGAACATGCCGAACTTCATGCCCGAGTACTCGACGTGGTAGCCGACGATCTCGCTCTCGCCCTCGGGCAGATCGAACGGGGTGCGCTTCGTGATCGCGGCGCCCGCGGTCAGGAACAGGATGAAGGCCAGCGGCTGGACGACGATGCCCCAGACGTGCTGGGTCTGCCAGAGCACCGACTGCTGGAGGTCGAGCGTGCCGTAGATGAAGAGCGCGCCGGCCAGGGACGAGGCCAGGCAGACCTCGTAGGCGACCATCTGCGCGGCGCCGCGCAGGCCGCCGAGCAGGCCGTAGTTGGAGCCCGACGCGAAGCCGGCCATCACGATGCCGTGCACGCCGAAGGCGAGCGCGGCCAGCACCAGCGGCACGCCGACCGAGCAGGCGATCGGCTGGAGGCTCCACGCGCGGCCGGCGAACGAGACGACGCCGCCGTACGGCAGCGCGGCCAGGCAGAACATCCCGCAGCCCAGCGAGATCATCGGGGCCAGCCCGTGCAGGGGCTTGTGGACGCCCTTCGGGACGAAGTCCTCCTTCGTCAGCATCTTGATCGCGTCGGCGATCGGGTGGAACAGCCCCAGGATCTTGATCCCGAAGATGTCGGCGCGGTTGGCGCCGATGCGGTCCTGCATCACCGCGCTCTGCTTGCGCTCGACCCAGCCGAGCAGGCCGGCGATGTTCAGGCCGACCCCGACGATCGCGAACAGGACCTTGACGACGACCCAGAGGACGTCGACGGGAGAGAAGGGCAGTCTCATGCCGCGGCCCCCTCGCGCTCGGCCGCGAGCGCCGCCCGGATCAGCCCGAAGATCTCGTGGTCCGGCTTGGCCGAGCCGATCGGCTCCAGGGCCTTGTGGTAGGCCTGGACCTTCCCCTCGAAGTTCGTGAAATGCCCGGTCTCCTCGACGTAGGCGGTCGCGGGCAGGCGGTACGAGCCGGCCTCGGAGAGCGGGGTCTTGAACGGGCCCTGGAAGAGCGACCACTTCGCCTTGGCGAGCAGGTCCTTCGCCTTCGCGCCCCAGACCTTCTCGAGGTCGCGCTCGATCACGTACAGGCCCCAGACCTTGCCGGACTCGAGGTCCTTGGCGAGAGCCTCGAACGAGCCGCTCTTGAGGCCGAGCGCCTCGGCGCCCTTGAGGTTCGGGACCTTCTCGCGGCGCCGGAGGAGCTCGTCCGCCTCGCCGACCTGGTCGGGCTCGGGCGAGAAGTAGAGCGGGCTCTGCGGCAGGAGCTCCTTCAGGGCCTTCCAGTCCTCGTTGGAGAGCAGGCCGGAGGCGACGACGGCCAGTCCCTTCGGGTCCCCCTCGCGCAGGCGGTCGGCGATCTCGACGGCGGCCTCCGCCCAGGAGATCTCCTCGCGCGCGGGCTGGAGGCGCAGGACCTTGCCCAGGCGCCCGGCGTCGAGCGGGCGGTACGAATAGCGCCCGTCGTCGCAGATCCAGTGCCCGTTGACGTCGGGGTTGTAGCGCGGCTTGATCCGGGCGACGCGGCGGCCCTCGTTGTGCCAGTTCCGCTTCGTGTTCGTGTGGACGGAGATCGAGCAGCCGCGCGAGCAGCCGGGGCAGATCGAGTCGGTCTTGTCGAGGTACCAGACGCGGACCTGGTAGCGGAAGTCGCGGTCGGTCAGGGCCCCGACCGGGCAGACGTCGACGACGTTGCCCGTGTAGCCGTTGTCGAGGGTCATGCCCGGGGTCAGTTCGATGCGCTCGACGTGGCCGCGCTTGAAGACGCCGAGCTCGTGGGTCTTCGTCACGTCGTCGACGAAGCGCGTGCAGCGCGTGCACAGGATGCAGCGCTCCTGGTCGAGCATCACGTGCGGGCCGATCTCCAGGCGCTTGCCCTTGTGGACCTTGTCCTCGCGCACCTGGCTCTGGTACTGCCCGATCTTCATGTAGTAGTCCTGCAGGCCGCACTCGCCGGACTGGTCGCAGACCGGGCAGTCGAGCGGGTGGTTGACCAGGTGCAGTTCCAGGGCCGAGGCCTGCGCGCGCTTGGCGGCCGGCGAGTCGGACTTGACGTCGAGGCCCTCGAGCACCGGCAGGCGGCAGGAGACCTGCGGCTTCGGGGCTCCGGCGACCTCGACGATGCACATCCGGCAGTTGCCGGGGTTGCCGAGGGCCGGGTGGTAGCAGTAGTGCGGAATCTCGACGCCGGCGTCCTTGGCCGCCTCGATGACGAGGCGGCCCGCCTCGGCCTCGAGTTCGCGACCGTTCAGCTTGAACTTAACCTTGGCCATTGCTGGGAATCCGTTTCTTGAAGTCTTCGGGATAGCGGCTCATGTAGCCGTTGATCACCATGCCGACGGTGTCGCCGAGCGCGCAGATGACCTTGCCGGTGATGTTCGTGCCGACGCGCGTCAGGTTCTCGAGGTCGGCCGGCACGCCCTCGCCGTCCATCAGGCGCTCGAGGATCTCCTCGGTCCAGAACCCGCCCTCGCGGCAGGGCGTGCACTGGCCGCAGGACTCGTGCGCGAGGAAGCGCTCGATGTTGTGCGCGACCGCAACGGCATCCGCCGTTTCGTCCAATACGATCATCCCGCCCGCGCCGAGGAAGGTCCCCGCCGCGCGCACGCTGTCGAAGTCGAGCGAGATGTCCAGGTCCTTCTCCATCAAGGGCGGCATCGAGGTCCCGCCCGGGATCACGCCCTTGAGCCGGCGCCCGCCGCGCACGCCGCCGGCCGCGGCCAAGGCGTCCCGGAGCTTGACGCCCATCGGGAACTCGTAGACGCCCGGCCTCTCGACGTGGCCGGAGATCGACAGCAGGAGCGTGCCGCCGGACTTCGGCACGCCGAGGTCGGCGAACCACTTCCCGCCGTGCTCGACGATGTGCGGCAGCATCGAAAGGGTCTCGACGTTGTTGACGACGGTCGGCTTGGCCATCAGGCCCGCGACCGTCGGGAACGGCGGGGGCTGGCGCGGCCAGGCCTTCTTGCCCTCCATCGTCTCGAGGAGCGCGGTGTCCAGGCCCGAGATGTAGGCGCCGGCGCCGCGCATCAGTTCGATGCGGCAGTCGAAGCCCTTGCCGAGGATGTTCTTGCCCATCAGCCCGGCCTTCTCGGCCTCGGCGAGCGCCTTCTCCAGCACCTCGTACTGCGCCTGGTACTCGCCGCGGATGAAGATGAAGGAGTCCTTCGCGCCGATCACGTACGAGGCGATCAGCAGGCCCTCGATCAGCTGGTGCGGCGCGCGGTCGATCAGCACGCGGTCCTTGTAGCAGCCGGGCTCCGACTCGTCGGCGTTGACCACGACGTAGCGCGGCCCCGGGACCTTGTCCTCGGGCGGCACCGTCGACCACTTCATGCCGGTCGGGAAGCCCGCGCCGCCCAGGCCCCGGAGGTTCGACGTCTTGACCTCCTCCAGGATCTTCGCGCGGTCCAGGCCCAGCGCCTTCTCGAGCGCCTTGTAGCCGCCGAGACGCCGGTAGGTCTCCAGCTCGTGGAGCTTCGGCTCGTCGAAATGCTTGGTCAGGACCTTTGTCATGTTGTTAGTGCTTTAAATACAGACCGATCACTTGATCGGCGAAATCGGGGATATTGGTGTAGACCTCCGACAGAGCCTTGATCTTCTTGACCGCGTCGGCCTTTCCACTCTCCGGAATGCCGAGTTCGCCGATCAGCGAATCGAGATACTGCCCGCCGCCATGGCTCAGGTCAGACATGATGTTCGAATAGGCGGTGACGATGAAATCCCGAACCTTCTGAGACTTCGACCAATCGACCGAGCCGTCGACCCCGTTCGTACCGTCGGCTTCGAGCGTCGCCATGTATTGCCCCGGCGAGTACTCGTGAATCGCACCGGTGACGCCGTCGGTGGTCGAACCGGTGACGCCGCCGGTGACGATATTCCCCCAAAACCAGCCGTTGATGGTCGTCTCCAGGTTCAGGCTCAAAGGCTTATAGCCCGGCTTCGAAAAAACCACAACCGAGCCGGATTCGCGATGAAGCATCGTGGTCACGGGCGTAGTCCCGTAGGGCCTCCCATCGATGGTCACGGTCGCGCCGCTCGGGTTGGAGTTGAACGAAACCTCCTGAGTCCTGCCCGAGACGATGCTCGCGCAGCCCGAAAAGGCGACACAAATGGCGGCGAGGGTAAAGACGGAGCGCCGCTTCATCGCACCCATGGTTACTTGGCGCCCTCCTTCAGCTTCTTGATCGACTCCTCCGTCGCGGCGCCGACCAGGCGGTCGTTGACCAGGAGCGCGGGGGCCTGCTCGCAGGCGCCCAGGCACTCCATCGTCTCCCAGGAGAACTTCCCGTCGGCCGTCGTCGTCTTCTCGGCGACGCCGAGCGTCTTCTCCAGGCACGTCTCCATCTTGGTCGAGCCCGCCATCCAGCAGGACAGGCCGTGGCAGAGGCCGACGCGGTGCTTGCCGGTCTTCCACTGCGTGAAGGACGGGAAGAAGGTCGCCACGCCCCAGACGCGGCTGAACGGCAGCGCGAAGATCTCGGCGACGCGCGCCGCGTGCTCGGGCAGGATCTGCCGGTTCCACTCCTGGACCGAGCGCAGGGCCTCGACGAGGCCCATGTTCGAGAACGGGTAGCGCTTCGTCCAGGCGACGAGCGTCTTCTCCTGCTCGGGCGTGAACGGAGACTTCGCGGGCGCCTTGACGGTCATCGGTCCAATTCTCCGGCGATCATGTTGACCGACCCGAAGGTCGGGATCACGTCGGCGATCATCGTGTCCTTGAGGAGCAGCGGGATCGCGGCCATGATGTAGAGGCACGGCGGGCGGCAGCGCACGCGGTACGGGCCGTCGCCGCCGTCGCTGACCAAATGGAAGCCGAGCTCGCCGTTGCCGCCCTCGACGGCGTCGTAGGTCTCGCCCTCCGGGATCTTGATGCCCCACGACCACATCACGAGCTCGAAGTGGTTCATCAGCCCCTCGATGTTCGTGTAGGTCTGCTCCTTGGCCGGCAGCGTCGCCCAGCGGTTCGGGGCGCGCACGACGCCGAAAGTGTCCTTGCCCATCCCTTCGAGGGTCTGGTCGACCTTCGCCGCGTACTTCTCGATCAGCTCGGTCTTGCCGGCCTTGCCCATGTCCTCGAGCTCGTAGGCGTGCTTCATCTCGCGCGGGTGCAGCGAGTGGGGCCCGCTCGGGAGCTTGTCGAGCGCCTGCTCGATGATGCGCAGGCTCTGCTCGATCTCGGCCAGGCGGCACAGGTAGCGGTCGTAGTTGTCGCCGGTCGTGCCGACCGGGATCTCGAAGTCGAAGCGGTCGTAGACGAGGTACGGGTGCGCGCGGCGCACGTCGTACGGGACGCCGGTCGAGCGCAGGAACG
The DNA here is from genome assembly GCA_028869495.1 of Elusimicrobiota bacterium. Classification (GTDB taxonomy): domain Bacteria; phylum Elusimicrobiota; class Elusimicrobia; order UBA1565; family UBA9628; genus GWA2-66-18. Next base: position 8,531 of record JAGWRY010000275.1, read on the forward strand.
GCCCGGTGATCGCGTAGGCGAGCGCGTCCTCTTTCGAGATCACGCCGGTCCCGTCGACGCGGTCCATGAAGATGCGGTTGCGCGTCAGCAGCTTGTCGCTCTCGACGATCGCCTCGCGCACCTTCGCGGCGATCTCGCGGAACTTGACCGCGAAGCCCTCGGGCAGGTCGCCCTTGACCCCGCCGACGCGCGTGAACGACGTCGTGATGCGCGCGCCGGTCATCTGGTCGACGAGCTGGTACAGGTACTCGCGCGCCTTGATCAGGTACAGGAAGACGGTGAAGGAGCCCAGCTCCATCGCCGACGCGCCGACGCAGGTCAGGTGGTCGGTGATGCGCGAGATCTCGCAGGCGATCACGCGGATGAACTGCCCGCGCTCGGGGACCTCGATGCCGGCCAGCTTCTCGACGGCCAGCGCGTAGCCGACGTTGTTGATCAAGGGCGAGACGTAGTTCAGGCGGTCCGTCCACGGGACCACGTTGTTCCAGGTCTCGGTCTCCGCGTGCTTCTCGAACGCGCGGTGCAGGTAGCCGATCTCGCAGTCCGCGTGGCGGATGATCTCGCCCTCGAGCTCCAGGATCATGCGCACGACCCCGTGCATCGCCGGATGCTGGGGTCCCATGTTCAGCAGGAAGGTCTTGCGGCCGGCGTCCTTCGGCGTCGTCGTGGTCGCGCTCATCTCACTCGCCCGTGACCGTCGGCTTCAGGATGTTGAACGACGGGCTGTTCGGCTTGTTCCCGTCCATCGGGCCGATCAGCGGCTGGCGCTTGGCGATCGGGTAGTCCTTGCGCAGCGGATGGCCCTCGAACGTCTCGTACATCAGCAGGCGCTTGATGTCCGGGCGGTCGGCGAAGCGCACGCCGAACATGTCCCAGACCTCGCGCTCGAGCCAGTCCGCGATCGGCCACAGGTCCATGACCGAGCGCAGGACCGGGGCCTCGTCGACGCCGCAGTGGACCTCGACGCGCCCGAGGTCGCGGCCCTCGGCCGCGTCGAACTTCATCAGGCGGTAGATCACGTCGAAGCGCGGCTGGCGGCCGCGCGCCCGGTGGTCGACGCAGGTCATGTCGACGAGGACGTTGTAGCCGTCGGCCTTCAGCGCCGCGAGCTCCTCGCGGCAGCGCGCGGGCTCGACGTCGCGGCGCTCGCCGCGGATCGCGTCGGCGCTCACGGGTTCCTCCCGCCGGTCTTCTGGATCTTCTCCTGCAGCAGCGTCAGGCCCTGGATCACGGTCTCCGGGCGCGGCGGGCAGCCGGGGATGTAGAGGTCGACCGGGACGATCGTGTCGATGCCCTGCACGGTCGAGTAGTTGTTGTAGAAGCCGCCGGTGCACGTGCAGACGCCGAAGGCGATCACCCAGCGCGGCGACGCCATCTGGTCGTAGATGCGGCGCAGGACCGGGGCCATCTTGTGCGAGATCGTGCCGACGACCATCAGGCAGTCGGCCTGGCGCGGCGAGAAGCGCGGGAAGCCCGCGCCGAAGCGGTCCAGGTCGTAGTGGCTGGCCGCCGTGGACATGAACTCCATGCCGCAGCAGGCGGTCACGAACGGGTACTGGAAGATCGAGTACTTGCGGGCCCAGCCCAGGGCGGCGTCGAGCTGGGTCGTCATCGCGCCCGCGGGAACCGGAGCTTCTTCTAGCGGCATTCGAGGGACCCCTTGCGCCAGAAATAACCGAGCATCAGGAGCATCAGCAGGAGGAAGACGGTCATCGCGATCATCGCGGCCAGCGTCAGCCCCCCGCGGTTCAGCGCCCAGGGCAGGAGGAAGGCGAGGTCCACGTCGAAGACGACGAACAGGACGGCGAAGCGGTGGTAGAGGACGGTCATGCGCTCGTGCGCGGGCGACAGCGGCGGCATGCCGGTCTCGTAGGGCATCTCGGCGTCGCCCTGATGGACGGGCTTGGGCCCGAACAGCTTGCCGGCGTTCGCGAACAGGCCGGTGATCCCGAGGACGACGGCCAGGTCCACGACCAGCGCGAACAGGTCGATCGCGCTCATCGCCAGACCCCCAGGCCGCCCATCAGCAGCGGCGCCGCGCCCAGCAGGAGCGCGCCGAGCGCGCAGAGCCCGACGACCAGCGCCGCGGTCTTGCAGCCTTCGGCCGGGGCCGCGCCCGCGGGCTCCTCGAAGTACGCGTCGCGCACCAGGCCCAGATAGTAGCCGAGGGACGCCAGCGCCGCCAGCGCCGCGACCAGCGCGGGCCCCCACAAGGACGCCCGCACCGCCTGCCAGAGGACGAGGAACTTCGCGAGGAAGCCGCCGGTCGGCGGGATGCCGCCGAGCGAGAGCAGGAGGACCGCGAAGGCGGCCGCCAGCCACGGGCGGCGCGCCGCGTAGCCGCGCAGCTGCTCGCGCGTCTCCAGGCCCGACGCCTTCAGGAAGAGGAAGACCCCGTTGCTCATGAACGCGTAGGCGACGACGTAGAACAGCAGCGCGAGCGTGGCCTGCGGTCCGCGGCCGAGCGCGGCCCAGGCCCCGACGCCGAGGATCAAGAGCCCCGCGTGCGCGAGCGACGAGTAGGCGAGCAGGCGCTGCAGGCGCTTCTGGCGCAGGGCCAGGATCGCGCCGACCAGCGTCGTCAGCGCGCCCAGCGCGGGCAGGGCCGACGCGAACTCCGCCTGCGGCGCCAGCGCGACGATGCGCATCAGGAACAGGACCGCGGCCGCCTTCATCGACGTGGACAGGAAGCCGGCGACCTCGGGCGACGAGGCCTCGTAGACGTCGGGCAGCCACCAGTGCAGGGGCACCGAGCCGGCCTTGAAGAGCGCCGCCGCCCCCATCAGCGCCAGGCCCGCCTGGGCCTCGGGGCCGATCGGGCCGGCGACGGCCGCCAGCGAGCCGGTCGCCGCGTAGTAGAGGGACATGCCGAGCAGGAACATCGCGCCGGCGAAGGCGCCCGCGAAGAAGTACTTGACCGCCGCCTCGAGCCGACCGCGCGCGTTGCCCTCGCCCGCGCGGGCCACGAGCAGGTAGGCCGGCAGGGACATGAACTCGAGGCCGACGAAGAGCATCGGCAGGGTCGCCGCCGCGGCCAGCAGGCCCATGCCCAGCGTCGCGCCGAGGAACAGCGCCGTCTCGACGTCGTCGCCGGAGGAGAGCACCGCCAGCGGCAGGGCGCCCAGGTAGATCGCGGCCTGCCAGTACAGGCCCTTCAGGTCCAAATGGATCAGCGGCGGCAGGGGCGCGCCGGTCGAGCCGGAGGCGAGCAGGCGGCAGAGCGCGAGGAGCGCGATCAGCGGCGCGGCGAGCGCCAGGACGCGCGCCGCGGCCCCGGAGGAGCGGCGGCGCAGGCCCAGGCCCAGCGCGCCGACGACGCCGGCGGCCAGCACGGCCTGCGGAGCGAGAAGGTTCACTTGACCAGCCCCCGGATCGACGGCTCGAGCACCTGCAGCCAGGCGTGCGGCGCCAGACCGATCCACAGCATCAGCGCGCAGAGCGTCCACAGGATGCCCTTCTCGCGGGCGTCGAGGTCATCGACGTGGTCGCTGACCGAGCCCGGGCCCTCCGGCGCCCAGAACACCGACTGATAGGCCGGCAGGAGGTAGGCGGCGGCCAGCGTCACGCCGACGCAGCCGACCACCGCGTAGATCGGCGCCTGCGAGATCGCGATGCCGGACAGGCACATGAACTCGCCGACGAAGCCGTTGAGGCCCGGCAGGCCGATCGAGGCGAACACCGCGAAACCGAAGAAGAACGAGAACACCGGCGCGCGCTTGACCAGGCCGCCGAAGTCGGAGAGGCCGCGCTTGTGCCCGCGCTCGTACAGGAAGCCGACCAGGAAGAACAGCGCCCCGGTCGTGATGCCGTGGTTGATCATCTGCAGCGAGCCCCCGGCCAGGCCGACCGCGGTCAGCGAGACGAGGCCCAGCAGGCAGAAGCCGAGGTGCGCGATCGACGAGTAGGCGATCAGGCGCTTGAGGTCCGTCTGCGCCATCGCGCAGAGCGCGCCGTAGACCGTGCCGACTCCGGCGACCAGAGCCATGTACGGCGCCCAGGCGACGGTGATGCCGGGCAGGAGCGGAAAGGCGACGCGGATCAGCCCGTAGAGACCCATCTTCAGCATGACGCCGGCCAGCATCACGGAGCCCGCGGCCGGGGCCTCGGTGTGCGCGTCGGGCAGCCAGGTGTGGAGCGGCACGATCGGGATCTTGACGCCGAAGCCGACGACCAGGCCCAGGAAGATCCACGGCGCGGCCGCGCCGAACTCCGTGCCGAGCAGGGCCTTCAGGTCCCAGGTCCAGACGCCGGTCAGGCCGTGGTGCGCGACGACGGCCGCGATCAGCGCCAGCAGCATCAGGATCGAGCCCGCGAACGTGAACAGGAAGAACTTGACCGCGGCGTGGCGGCGGTTGTCGGAGCCCCAGATCCCGACGATGAAGAACATCGGGATCAGCGTCGCCTCCCAGAACACGTAGAAGAAGAACAGGTCCCGCGCGAGGAAGACGCCGGCCAGCGCCGCGGCCAGCGCCTGGAAGGCGGCCCAGTAGCCGGCCGAGACGTCGAGCTTCCACGACGCGAGGACGCAGAGCAGGTTCAGGAAGGCGGTCAGCGCGATCAGGGCCGCCGACAGGCCGTCGGCGCTGAGGAGATACGAGACCCCGAAGGCGAGCGGGCGGCCGGAGACGACGAGCACGGCCTGGCCGGCCGACGCGACGAACGGCCGCAGGAGCCACAGCGACAGGGCGAAGTAGACGATCGAGACGGCCAGGGCCGCCGCGCGCGCGGTCGAGCGCCCGAAGCGGCCGGCCGCCAGGCAGAACGCGGCCGCGGCCAGCGGGAACGTCCACATCGCGGTCAAGAGGCTCATCGGATCGCCATCCCCAGGATCAGCAGGGCGCCCGCCGCCATCCACCAGAGCGCGTCGTTGAGGCGGCCCTGCGCGAAGGTGGCCAGGCCGTCGGAGACGTCGTAGAAGGCCTCGGCGCCGGACTCGATCAGGCCGTCCCAGACGCCCTTGTCGAAGACGCGGCCCGTCACGCGCGCGAAGGCCGCGACGCCCGACGCGAAGGCCGCGACCAGCGTCTTCCAGCCGAGGTCCGCGTCGAAGGCGGCGTCGGTCCCGGGCTTCGCCTTGCGCCAGCGCCAGTCGAAGCCCGCGTCGATCATCGTCAGATAGTACGCGGAGGCGGCGCCGAGGGCCGCCATCCCGCCGCCGAGGGAGAACATGTCGCGCACGGAGAGCGCCGGCAGGGAGACGTTGCCGGGCAGGTTCAGCACGCCCGTCATCCCGGCCAGGCCGACCGGCAGGCCGATCCAGCCGGTCGCGACCAGGCGGGAGAGCGCCGGGGCGATCCAGCCGACGAGCGCGGCGCCGACCGCGAGGAAGGCGATCGGCACGACCATCATCGGGCCGGCCTCGTGCGGGTGCTTCTGCAGCCGGTTCTGCTCGGGGCGGTCGCCGTGGAAGGTCAGCAGGAGCATCCGGAAGATGTAGAACGCCGAGCCGAACGAGATCAGCGGCGCGGCCCAGGCGATCCAGCCCCCGCCCTCGCGCGCGAAGTCGATGATCGCGTCCTTGCTGTAGAAGCCGGCCATCGGCCAGATGCCGGCCAGGGACAGCGCGCAGATCCAGAACACGACGTAGGTCGCCGGCAGGGCCTTCGCCCAGCCGCCGACCTCGTCGACGTCGACGGTCGGCTTGTGCACCGCGTGGCCGATGTTGCCGGCGCACAGGAAGAGGGCGGCCTTGAAGAAGCCGTGGACGATCAGGTGGAAGATCGCGAGCGTGATGTCGCCCATGCCGAGCGCCAGCATCATCAGGCCCAGGTGGCTGACCGTCGAGTAGGCGAGGATGCGCTTGAGGTCGCGCTTCGTCGCGGCCAGCAGGGCCGCGAACACCGCGGTGAACGCGCCGATGCCCGCGATCAGGTGCGGCAGGTACGGCACGGCCGCGATCAGCGGCCAGGAGCGGATCAGCAGGAAGACGCCGGCGGTCACCATCGTCGCCGCGTGCATCAGGGCCGACGTCGGGGTCGGGCCCTCCATCGCGTCCGGCAGCCAGAAGTAGAGCGGGAACTGCGCCGACTTCGCGCAGGCGGCCCAGATCAGCAGCAGGCCGATCAGCGGCAGGCTCGACGGGATCTGGCCGTGCGCGAGCTGAGAGCCGATGACGACGTAGAGCAGGTGGAAGTGCGCGACGTGGAAGTTGACCAGGATGAGGAGCAGCGCCAGCAGGAAGCCGAAGTCGCCGACGCGGTTCGTCAAGAACGCCTTCAGGGCCGCCTTGCGCGCCGACTCCTTGTGCAGCCAGAAGCCGATCAGCAGGTAGGACGCGACGCCGACCATCTCCCAGAACAGGTAGAGCTGGACGTAGTTGTTGGCGGTCAGCAGGCCGATCATCGCCAGGAAGAACAGGTGGAAGACGAGGAAGAAGCGCGAGAAGCCGGGGTCGCCCTCCATGTAGCCGGCCGCGTAGACGTGGATCAGCGAGCCGACGAGAGCGACCATCGACAGGACCGCCGTGCCGGGGCCGTCGATGCGCAGGCCGAAGTCGATCGCCCAGTCCCCGGCCGCGGCCCAGCGCCAGAAGTTCACGTCGAAGCTGCCGCGCCCGGAGTAGACGCGCGCGGTCAGCGAGAACGCGCAGAGGGTGACGATCGCGCAGGAGATCAGGATCGGCCAGTGGGTCCACTCGGGCTTCAGCGGGCGCAGGACGAAGAAGCCGATCAGGATCGCGGTCACCGGCGCGATGAAGAGCAGCCACGCCGTCATCGGGATTTGGGCGGCGGTCATCCGTTCAGCTCCGTCAGGCCGTCGGCGTCGACGCCGCGGCCGGCGCGCAGCGCGCGCAGGATCAGGGAGAGGCCGACGACGGCCTCCGCGGCGGCGATCGCGATGACGATCGCGACGGCCGCGAGCGCGCCGGGGTCGCCGAAGAGGCGCGCGTGGTGCACGAGGGAGACGTTGACCGCGGCCAGCATCATCTCGACGCCGAGCAGCATCGCCAGCATCTGGCGCCGGAAGACGACCATCGCCAGGCCCGCCGCGAACAGCGCGCCGGTGATCGTCCAGAGGAGGGCGGTCACCGGGACTCCTCGCGGTCCGGCAGGATCGCCAGCGCGGCCAGGAACATCAGCAGGGTCGCCGCCTCGACGGCCGGCGCGTAGGCGCCGAACAGCGTGCGGCCGAGTTCGACCGACAGGACCGGGACGGGGGCTCCGGCCGGAGCGGCCCCGCCGTCCAGGTGGAGCAGGCGGCTCACGCCGTAGCACGCGAACACGATCAGCGCGCCGGCCGCGCCGCCGCGCCAGAACGAGAAGTCGGCGAAGCGGCGGAAGCCCTTCTCGGGCTCGCCGCCGGTGGCCATGATCGTGATGACGACCAGCACCATCACGGCGCCCGCGTAGATCATCACCTGCAGCAGGCCGAGCAGCGGCGCGCCGCGCAGGAGGAAGATGACCGCGGTCTGCAGGAGGACGACCAGCAGGCAGACCGCGCTGACGTACAGGGAGCGGCTCGTCACCATCACCGCCGCGAAGAACACCGCGATCGCGCCGGCCGCGGCCAAAGCCAAGAGGGTCATTGCGGCGCGAATTTTATCCTTATTCCCCGCGGGATGTCCAATTTCCCGACGGAGACGCCGCCGGGTCTGCGCGCCTAGACGCGGCGCGACAGGCCGAGGTCCAGGTCCGCGGCCTCCTGCAGGACGGCGGGCTCGGAGACCTTCAGGCCCCAGAACACCAGCACGCTCAGGAGCGACGGCACGATGTAGTAGCACAGCCGGAACAGCATCGCCGCGACCAGCGCCGAGCCCGCGTCGATGCCGAAGCTCGCCATCAGCGCGGTGATCGTGCCCTCGGCGGCGCCCAGGCCCCCGGGCAGGATCGGGATCAGCGTCGCCGCCTGGCCCAGCGTGAACGCGACGCTCAGGTAGCCGAGCGGCAGGCGCACGCCGACCGCGCGGAAGCACAGCCACAGCGAGGCCATCGCGCAGCCCCAGTCCAGGCACGTATAAAGGATGGTCGCCGTCAGCCGCCCCTTGCCCGAGCGGATGCGCGCCAGACCCTGCGTCAGCTGGGTCTCGAAGGCCGCGAAGCCCTCGGGCGGGATCTGCCTTTGCGCCAGCGAGTAGGCGGCGCGGTTCGTCCAGCGGAACAGGCGCCGCGACAGCCGCCCGCGCACGCTGCGGTTGAAGAACGCGGTCAGCAGGAAGGCGGCCGCCGCCAGCAGGGCGAGCAGGCCCAGCGCGCTCTCCAGGAGCGCCGCGCGCTGGCCGCCCGCGGTGACCAGCATCGTCACGAAGCCCTCGCTGAGGATCAGCGCCAGCACCGCGTACAGGATCGCCGAGGTCACCGCCGACGCGGTCACCGTCGTCGCGATCGGCACGCGGCGCTTGTGCAGGAGGTGGGCCTTCAGCGCGAAGCCGGTCACGCCCCCCGCCGAGACCAGGTAGTTCGCCGTCGTCGAGACCAGCGCGATGCCGAGCACGCTCGGGCCCCCGAGGTCGTGGCCGAGCACCGCGAGGGTCTCCGAGAGCGCCAGGCCGACCATCGTGTGGCTGGCCAGCGCCGCGCCCAGCGCCGCCAGGACCCAGGGCCAGGAGACCGCGTCGCTGGCGCGGCGCACCTCGTCCAGGCGCGAGCCGACGAGCGCGGCCAGGATCAGCAGGGCCGCCAGCGCCCCGAGCGCCCAGACGACGCCCTTGCGCAGGCGGCTCACGGCGTCCCCCCCGCCGGCGCGGCCGGGGCGGCCGGCGCCGACGGCGCGGCCAGCGTCGAGGTCGCCGTCGAGAGCATGAACTCGTAGGCCTGCCGCTTCTGACCGTCCGTCGCGCGCCCCTCGAGGGTCGCGATCACGGCCTGGCCGGACGACGGGGTCAGCTCCCTCATCAGCGCGGCCTCATAGCGGCCGGGGTCGCGCTCGACGGCGCGCACGGTGCGGACCCCCGACCAGATCGCGGCCCCGCAGCCGAGCAGGAGGACGACGCCGAGCGCCGCGACGAGGCCGCCGAGGCGGCCCGGCGCCTCGGGCGCGGGCTCGGCCGCGCGCAGGTCCTCGGCCAGGCGCGCCATCGCGACCGCGCCGAACGGCGCCCAGAAGAGCATGACGATCCAGCCGACGTACGGGACGATCCCCGGCGCCGCGGTCAGGACGGTCGCGGCCAGCATCCGCCGGGCGGTCCGGCCGTAATGCGGGCGCACGCGCCCCCACGACAGGCCGAGCGCGCCCAGTCCGCGCGCCTCGCCCGCGACCTCGTAGAACGGCGCGACCGAGAGCAGGACCGACAGGACGAAGCCGGGGATCAGCAGGAGCACCCAGCCGCCGCCGACCGCCAGCAGGATCAGCGTGAAGGTCCACGCGAAGGCCGGCGTGCCGCGCCAGGCCGCGGACAGGCTCGCGCCCGCCGTCTGGTCCCGGCTCGCGGCGATGATCAGCGCGGCCTGCCCCCAGGTCGACAGCCAGAGCGCGGCCAGGACCGCGACCGCCCCGGCCGCGCCCCAGACCTTCCAGGCCGGTCCGGCGCCGCCCAGGGAGAGGACGGCCGCGACGAGGAGCGGCGCGGCCGTCGCGAGCATCGTCGCCGCTCCCGCCGCGCCCGCGGTCCCGAGGAGAGCCGGCAGGCGCCGCCGGTAGTCCTCCCACGAAGCCCTCAGCCAGTCCGAGAAAGAAGGCATCTCGGGCAGAATAGCATTTCACGCCGAGTCCACGGACTTTTACGGAACTTCGCGGGGAGGTCGCTCGTAGGGAACGGAAAGGCGGACCACGAAGACACAAAGACACGAAGAACGGGGAGAAGGGTGAACGACGAACAGAGGGAGCCGATCCCGGCGGACGTCGAGAAGGTCTCCGGCGTCGTCGTCGACGCCGCCTTCAAGATCCACAAAACTCTGGGGCCCGGGCTGCTCGAATCGGTCTATGAGCATTGTCTCTGCCACGAACTCCGGCGGCGCGGCGTCTTCTTCCAATCCCAGCAGTCCCTGCCGATCCGCTACGACGGCCTGCTCCTCGACGCGGGGCTCCGGATCGATCTCGTCGTCGCGCGGAGCGTGATCGTCGAGCTCAAAGCGGCGGAAGGATTGCGGCCGGTCTTCACGGCGCAGCTGCTGACCTATCTCAAGCTCACGGGGCTCCGCCTGGGCCTCCTGATCAACTTCAACGTCCCGGTCCTCCGCGAAGGGATCCGCCGGGTCGTCCTCTAGATCCGTTTCTCTCTCTCCCGTCGGCCTTCACGCCTTCGTGTCTTTGTGTCTTCGTGGTCCATCCGTCGACGTCGCCGCACCCGGACCATTTCGCCATTGACGCGGAGAGCGCCGCGCGCTACACTGGCCCGCGTGGCCGGGCTCAAGCGCGTGCTGGTGGTCGACGACGACGACGAGATGCGCCGCCTGCTGACGACGATCCTCTCCGGCGCCTACGAGGTGTCGGCCGCGCCGGACGGCGCGGCGGGCCTCGAGCTCGCGCGGCGCGTGCGCCCCGACCTGGTCGTGCTGGACCTGCTGATGCCGCGCATGCACGGCTTCGAGGTCTGCCGCCGCCTGCGCGAGGACCCGGAGCTCAAGGGCGTCAAGGTCCTGATCAGCTCGTCGAAGTCCTACCCGCACGACGTGCGCACCGCGCTCGAGGAGACCGGCGCCGACGGCTACCTGGTCAAGCCGTTCGACGTCGACGAGCTGCGCGGCCGCGTCGCCGACCTGCTGGGCGTCCCGCGATGAAGGTCCGCTTCTGGGGCGTGCGCGGCTCGATCCCGGCCCCGGGCCCGTCCACGTCGCGCTACGGCGGCAACACCCCCTGCGTCGAGCTGAGGGCCGGCGGGCGCGAGATCGTCGTGGACGCCGGCACCGGCCTGCGCGGCCTCGGCGACGCCCTTATAAAGGAAAAAGCCGGCGCGCCGATCGAGGCCGACCTCTTCGTCGGCCACACCCACTGGGACCACATCCAGGGCCTGCCCTTCTTCGTCCCCCTCTACATGCCCGGAACGAAGCTGACCGTCCACGGCGTCCACGGCACGACCCGCTCCCTGCGCGAGGTCCTCTCCGGCCAGATGTCGTCGGCCTACTTCCCGGTCCGCCTCGACGAGGCCGCCTCCAAGCCCCGGGTCGAGGAGCTCAGCGCCCCGGTCGAGCTCGGCCCCGTCAAGGTCTCCTACCACTACCTGAACCATCCGGGCATCGCCGTCGGCTTCCGCTTCGAGGAGGGCGGCCGCTCGGTCGTCTACCTGAGCGACCACGAGCCCTACGACAAGCTCAACGCGAAGGGCGAGTTCTCGCGCAAGGAGGACGCCGACGTCGCGCGCTTCGCCCAGGGCGCCGACCTGCTGATCTGCGAGGCGCAGTACACGAAGGACGAGTACAAGCTGAAGAAGGGCTGGGGCCACAGCACCTTCGACGACGTGCTCGACCTGGCCGGCAAGGCCGGCGTCAAGCGCCTGGCCCTGTTCCACCACGACCCGTCCCACGACGACGACGCGATGGACGCGCTCGCCGCCTCCTGCGTGCGGGCCGCCGCCGCGCGCGGCGAAGGCCTCGAGGTCTTCGCCGCCCGCGAAGGTCAAGAGCTGTCGCTCTAGACCAGCGGGAAGCGGTCCGTCCAGCCGACGAAGGCCAGCCCCGCGGCCGACAGCGCGGCCAGGAACAGGCCGATCCACAGCGGCCACGGCGAGAACGTGAAGCGGACCTTCGAGACGCCGCCGGGCACGGCGACCGCGCGGAACGCGTAGTCGGCGCGGCGCAGGGACGCGAGCCGGCCGTCGACCGACACGCGCCAGCCCGGGTACCAGCTGTCGAGCAGGACCAGCCAGCCCGGCCCGTCGGCCGAGACCTCGACGTCCACCTCGTCGGCCTCGTCGCGCGTGATCCGCGCGCTGCCGCGCGCGCCCGACATCTGCGGCGCGGCGAACCAGTCGTCGAGCCAGACGACCTTCGCCGGGTCGAAGCCGGGCGCGCGCACCGCCGCGAGCGCCTGCGCGGGGACGGCGATCTCGGCCGTCGGCACGAACAGCGCGCGGCGCCCGGGAGCCGGCGCGCGGTAGACCAGCAGGTCGCCGTAGTCGGCCGCGCTCCAGCCCGGCGGGATGCGGCCCGGCCGCCGCGGCGAGACCGCCAGCGCCGACAGCGCGATCAGCGACGGCGGCAGGGACAGAGTGTCGGCCCGCTCCCAGAAGCCGAAGTCGCCGTCGCGCCCCGTCACCAGCTCCTGGTAGCGGCGCAGGCCCGCGAAGTCGACGCCGCGGACGTCGCGCAGGCCCAGCGGCATCCCGGCGTCCGGCGCCAGCACCGGCCCGACGCCGAGGAAGCGGCCGTGCCCCTGCGCGGCGGCCAGCGCGCGCGTGCCCGGCGTCGCCGGGTACAGCAGCGAGGCGGGCGCGGGGACGTTGACGAGCGAGGCCGGGCGCAGGAGGAACAGCGCCGCCGGCAGGGCGGCCCAGCGCCGCCAGGCGGGCTTGCGCAGGAGAGCGCCGGCGACGAGCGCCTCCAGCACGAAGGCGGCCGCCTGCCCCGCCGCGAAGCCCTGCTCGCCGGGCAGCAGCTGTCCCCAGACCCGGCCGACCGCGGCGAAGTCGACGACGAGGGCCAAGAGCGCGAGAGCGCCCAGCCAGGCCAGCAGGCGCGGCGAGGCCGCCTCCCCCTCCGGGTCGCAGGCCAGGCCCGCCAGCGTCGCCGCGCCGAAGCAGAACATCAGCAGGAGCCGCGTCGGGTTCGCCATCGAAAATCCCGGCAGGATCCGCCACAGCCGCGGCAGAGGCGGGACGCCCAGCGCCGCGGCCAGGCCGAAGAGGGCCAGCCCCGCGTGGAAGCGGACCTCGCCGTCCCGCGGGCGGCGCGCGGCCGCCAGGACCGCGAAGGCCAGCGCCGGCAGTCCGACCCAGCCCGCGCGCTCGAGGAAGTTGTTCGACAGCGGCAGGCCGAAGGCGCCGGACAGCACCGCCGCGCGCGACGGCCCGCCCGAGGCCAGCGGCATCAGCAGATGCAGGATCAGCCAGGGCGACAGGCGCTCGCTCCAGCGCGCGAGCGACGCCGACGAGGCGCCCGTCGAGCTCCAGGCCAGGTACTGCAGCCAGGGCAGGAGCGCCGGC
>JAGWRY010000276.1 GCA_028869495.1 Elusimicrobiota bacterium
CGGCCGACGGCAGGGGCGCGGGCGCCGGGGCCTTTGGGGGCGGGGCCTTGGCGGACGGCGGCGCGGGGGGCGGGCCCGGCGGCGGGAGGCGGCGGACGGCGGTCGCCGGGATGTCCTGCGACGCCGAGCCGGGAAGGACGGTCTTCGGCGGCGGGGCGGCCTGCGTCAGCTCGGAGATCGAGCTGCCGCACTTGTCGCAGAAGTTTTTCGCGAGCGAGTTCTGGTTTCCGCAGCTCCCGCAGACGCGGGCGTTGCGCCCGCCGCACTTCGCGCAGTCCTGGCGCGGCTGGGCCGAGGAGGCTCCGCACTTCGTGCACAGGATCTGGGCGCCGGGCATCGGGTCCTACGCGCGCGGCTCCAGCAGGAACAGCGGGCGCCCGTAGTCGACGGCCTCGCCGGCGTCGACGAGGCACTTCGCGATGCGCCCCGCGCACGGCGCGACGACGCGCTTCGGGGCGCCGGCGCCCGCGACGACGACGCCGAGCGGCTCGCCGGCGGCGACGTCGACGCCGTCCTCGCTCTTGCGGGCCTTCCCGGGCTCGGACCATTGGAAGACGCCGACGCCTTCCGAGGCGACCGTCACGTAGCGGGGCGCGGGCAGGGTCCCGGCCGGGATCTCGGGCGGGGCGTCCTGCGCGCGGAGCGCGAAGCCGTCGCCGTCCTTCTTGTAGCCGACCTCGACGAGGTCGGTGGACTTCATCCAGTCGAGGACGGCGCGCAGGGGGTTCGTGTTCATCGGTTCCTCCGGGAAGCGCCCGTCCGGCGGCGGGACGGCTTGCGCTTGAGCAGGTTGCGGGGATTCTTCGGCAGAAGGCCCGAGGCCAGCGGGTCGAAGGCCATCGGCAGGAGCTTGAAGACCGTCGTCTTGACGATCTTGCGGCGGCCGCTCGCCGGGTTCAGGTCGACGAGATAGAGTTCGGTGTCCTTGTCGCTGAACTCGAACATCACCTGGCGGCAGGCGCCGCAGGGCTTGGCCGACGAGCCGACGACGCAGACGGCCGACAGCGCGTCCTGGCCGCCGGCGATCGCGTGGTAGATCGCGACGCGCTCGGCGCACATCGCGAGCCCGTACGAGGCGTTCTCGACGTTGCAGCCCGCGAACACGCGGCCCGCCTCGGTCAGCACGGCGGCGCCGACCGGATAGCGCGAGTACGGGCAGTACGCGCGCTTCTGCGCCTGGATCGCGGCCTCGATCAGGCGCTCGACGGCCTTCGTCCTCTTCGCGCTCATCGGTATTTCCTCACCAGAAGGTCGAGCCTCTTGAGCGCGGCGGGCTTTCGGGCCTTCGGGTCCGTGAACAGCGCGCCCTTGAGGGCCTCGGAGAAGGCCGGCTCCAGCGGGGCGGCCGCGATCTTCGGCACCGCCGCGCGCATCAGGCGCTGGGCGTTCGCGGCGTTCGCCGTCAGGTTGGCCACGACCATCTCGGTCGAGACCTCCTCGCCCTCCTTCCAGCAGTCGTAGTCGGTGACCATGCAGGCCTGCGAGTAGACGAGCTCGGCCTCGCGCGCGAGCTTCGCCTCGGTCGCGGCCGTCATGCCGATCAGCGACCAGCCGAAGGAGCGGTGCAGTTCGCTCTCGGCGCGCGTCGAGAAGGCCGGGCCCTCCATGCAGCAGTAGACGCCGCCGAGGACGGACTTGATGCCGAGCGAGACGGCGCAGTCGTGGACGATCTTGTTCTGCGCCGGGGCGAACGGCGGGTTGAAGGCGACGTGCGCGACGAGGCCGCCGCCGAAGAAGGTCTGGACGCGGTCCTTCGTGCGGTCGACGAGCTGGTCGGGGAAGACGAAGGTCCGCGGCGGGAGCTCCTCCTTCAGCGAGCCGACCGCGCTGAAGGCGAGCACGCGCTCGACGCCGAGGGACTTCAGCGCCCACATGTTCGCGCGCTGGGGCAGCTCGGTCGGGGTGTAGACATGCCCCTTGCCGTGGCGAGGGAGGAACGCGCAGGGGATTCCGTCGATCTCGCCGAGAGTGATGGGGCCGGAATGCGGCCCGAACGGCGTCTTCAGGACGACGTCGGTCGGATTTTTGATCGCGTCGGACGAGTAGAGGCCGCTGCCTCCGATCACGCCGACCTTCGCGTACGGCTTTCGCGTCTTCGTCACGGGCAGTAGCCTCCCAGCGGCAGGAGCTCGGCGATCAGCGCGTCGAGCTCCTTCAGGTCGATCGGCTTGTGCAGGAACCGCGTGCGCGGGTCCTGGGGCAGGATCGACTTCAGCTTCTCGTACGGGTGCGCGGAGATGAAGATCACGGGGATGCTCTTCGTGTTCGGGTCCTTCTGCAGGACCTGGTACGCGGACGAGCCGTAGGCTCCCGGCATCTGGATGTCGGTGATGATCAGGTGCGGGCGGTGCTCGGCCGCCTTCTGCGCGAGCTGGTAGCCGTCGGCGACCGTGATCAGATGGTGCCCCTGGTGCGACAGGTAGTCCCCGAGCAGTTCGGTGATGTCCGGGTTGTCGTCCGCCAGGAGGATCTGCGCGATCATCGCTCGGGCGTCTCTCCTCAGCGCGCTCCGGTCCGCGCGGGGGCCGCGGCCGCGTCGAGCGGGAAGCGGCGGCACAGGGCGGTCGTCGCCTGCTTGATCCGGGCGAGCGCCGCGTCGTCGGCCCGCGCGGCGAGGGCCTCGTCGATCAGGGAGGCGATCTCGTCCATCTCGGCCTCCTTCATGCCGCGCGTCGTGACCGCGGGGGTGCCGAGGCGCACGCCCGAGGCGACGAACGGCTTCTGCGGGTCGTAGGGGATCGCGTTCTTGTTGACCGTGATGCCGGCCTTGTCGAGGGCGGCCTCGGCCTCCTTGCCGGTCGCGTTCTTCGGGCGCAGGTCCACGGAGAGCAGATGGCAGTCGGTGCCGCCGGCGACGATGCGCAAGCCCCGGTCCTTCAGGGCCCGGGCCAGGCGCCGCGCGTTGGCCAGCGTCTGGTTCTGGTAGGCCTTGAACTCGGGCTTGAGGGCCTCGCCGAAGCAGGCCGCCTTCGCGGCGACGACGTGCATCAGCGGCCCGCCCTGGACGCCGGGGAACACGGTCTTGTCGAGCGCGGCCGCGTGCGCGGCCTTGCACAGCACCAAGCCGCCGCGGGGGCCGCGCAGGGTCTTGTGCGTCGTGCTGGTCGTGAAGTCGGTCAGCGGGACCGGCGACGGGTAGACGCCGGCGGCGATCAGCCCCGCGTAGTGCGCGATGTCGGCCGCGAAGAGGGCGCCGATCTCGTCCGCCAATTTCTTCAATCGGCCCCAGTCGATGACGCGCGAGTAGTTCGACGCCCCCATGAAGATCAGCTTGGGCTTCTGCTCGCGCGCGTCCTTCTCGGCCTTCTCGTAGTCGATCAGCTCGTCGTCCCGGCGGACGTCGATCGGCACGATCTTGTACATCTTGCCCGAGAAGTTCAGCGGGTGGCCGTGCGACAGGTGCCCGCCGTGGGCGAGGTTCAGGCCCATCACGGCGTCGCCGGGCTTGATCGCCGTCAGGTACATCGCCATGTTGGCCTGCGAGCCCGAGTGCGGCTGGACGTTCGCGTGCTCGGCGCCGAACAGCGTCTTCGCGCGCTCGATCGCGAGGTTCTCGGCCTTGTCGACGAACTCGCAGCCGCCGTAGTAGCGCTTGCCCGGGTAGCCCTCGGCGTACTTGTTGGTCAGGATCGAGCCCTGCGCCTCGCGCACGGCGGCGGACGCGTAGTTCTCGGAGGCGATCAGCTCCAGGTTGTCGGCCTGGCGACGGGCCTCCTCCTCGATCGCGGCGTACAGCTCGGGATCGGCGTCAGCGAGCGTTTTCGGCATGGGATGACCTCCGGATCAGGACGTCGAGCGCCTCCTCGATGCGGGCGGCGCAGGCCTCGTAGACCGCGTCGTCCTCGCCGACCGGGTCGGGGACGTCCGGGCCGGGAAGGCCGGCGGCCTCGCGCAGGACGGCGGTCTTCGCGGCCAGCGCGGGGAAGCGGCGGACGATCTCGTCGCGGTGCTCGCGCGAGAGCGCGTAGACGGCGTCGGCCTCGTCGAGCAGGCGCTCGTCGAGCGCGCGCGACGCGTGGCGCACGCCGGCCAGCCCGC
>JAGWRY010000277.1 GCA_028869495.1 Elusimicrobiota bacterium
CGAGTCCGGCGCGCGGGGCGAGCGCCTCTTCGGCGCGCTTCCCGCGGCGCTGACGGCGGCGGCCGGCGCGCTCGCCTTCCCGGCGCAGGCCCTGCTCGCGGTTCCGCTGGTGCTGATCTCGCTGGTCCTGCACGAGATCGGCCACGCGAAGGCCGCGGCCGCCCTCGGCGACCCGACGGCGAGCCTGCAGGGGCGGGCGAGCTTCAACCCGCTCCAGTGGTGGCGCCACGTCGACCCGCTGATGACGCTCGTGATGCCGGCCGCGACGTACTTCCTGACCGGCCTGATCTTCGGCGGGGCCAAGCCGGTGCCGGTCGACTCCTCCTACTTCAAGAGCCCGGTCCGGGACATGGCGAAGGTCGCGCTGGCCGGCCCGGCGACGAACCTGGGCCTGGCCGGCCTGGGCGCGCTCGCCTACGCGGGCGCGGTCGCGGGCGGCCTCGGCGCGGCGGTCCTCGGGGCGCTGACGCTCTTCGTCTTCGTCAACGTCCTGCTGGCCGTCTTCAACATGGTCCCGGTGCGCCCGCTCGACGGCGGGCACGTGCTGGCGGCGCTGCTGCCCGCGCGGGCCTCGGCGCGCCTCGACGCGCTCTACGCGAAGCTCGGGCCGCTGGCGCTCCTGCCGATCGTCGCGCTCGCGCTCCTCGGCGGCGGGACGATCCTCGCCGCGGCGGCGGGCCTGACGCACTTCCTGCTGGGGGCCGCGACCGCGGTCGCCGGCGTGCAGATGGCGGGGGCGTTCCTGCCCGCGGCGGCGGCGCTCGGCATGGCGCTGGGCATGGTCAAGACGCCCGGGCCGGCCCGGCTCGCGCCGGCCGGCGGCGAGCCGGCGCCGGTCGCGGCGTCCTCCGGCGGCCGCACGGTCGAGCTGGTCGTGCGCTTCGCCGACGCGCGGCGCCTGACGCGCGACATCCACCTGTCGCAGGTGGACCCGTCGGCCGCCGGCTACGTGCGCGCCTACCAGTCCGTCCAGCAGTCGCTGGTCGGCGAGCTGGGGGCGGCGGGGCTGAGCCCCGACCTGATGGCCGAGTACAACGCGACGCCGATCGCCTCCTACCGCCGCATCAACGCGGCGACGATCCGCCTGGACGCGTCGAAGGCGGCGGAGTTCGAGGCGATGCTGCGCGCGCGCGGCGACGCGGTCTACCCGAACGAGCGCCGCCGCATCATCGCGCCGATCCCCGTCGCGCCGTCGCCGGAGGGCGCGGCCGCGCCCGGCCCGGTGTCGATGGAGGAGAACCTCCGGATCACCGGCGCCGACGCCGTCCACGAGATCGCGCGCGGGCTCTGGGGCGACCCGGACATGAACCCCTGGCGCCGCGCCCTGCGGCGCCTGCTCGGGCATTCCGGGCCGGTCCAGCCGGCCTTCGCGGTCGTCGACAGCGGCGCGGACCTGTCGCACCCTCTCCTCAAGCGCGTCAAGGAGGTCAAGAACATGACCTCCGGCGAGAACAAGGACGACATCGGCCACGGGTCCTGGGTGACCAGCATGGTCCTCAACTACGCGCCGTGGGCGAAGAACGTCACCCACTACAAGACCTTCACCGACGGCGGCGCGACGCTCGACGACATCCTGAAGTCGCTCAACACCGCGGCCAACGACGGCGCGCTCGTGATCTCGAACTCCTGGGGCTCCGACGACGGCGATCCGGACAGCCCGGACACCCTGCTGGCCAAGAAGCTGGCCGCCGAGGGCCGGATCGTCGTCTTCGCGGCGGGCAACGCGGGCCCGGGCAAGAACACGGTCGGCTCCCCGGCGATCGCCTACTACAAGGACCCGCAGACCGGCGCGATCCGCGTCGTCTCCGTCGCCGCGACCGACCGGAACAAGAAGGTCGTCTACTTCTCCTCGCGCGGCCCCGGCTCGCCGAAGACGGCCGCTCAGGCCGGCTACCCGCATCGACCGGACCTCTCCTCGGTCGGCTACGAGACCGAGGGCGCCTGGCCGGCCGCGCTCGGCGACGCGACGCGCACGGACCCGGTCCTGGGCGCGCTGAAGGCGATCTCCGGCACCTCGATGTCCACGCCGACCGTCGCGGGCGCGATGATGATGCTCGCGATGCTCTTCGGCGTCACCTCGGTCGGCCCGGCCCTGGACGCGGTCGTCGACGCGGTGATGTCCACGCTCGAGCCGATCCCCGGCCAGGGCTCCGACGACGAGGGCGGCGGCTTCCTGAACGTCGGCGCCGCCTACCGCCGGCTGGTCCAGGCGCTCGGCGCCCCCGGCCGCGCGGCCGCGAGGAGCGCGAAATGACCGCCTCCCCGATGTTCATCGTCGAGGACGACGACCACTTCCGCGAGACCTTCATCGACGTGATGTCGCTGAAGGGCGTCGAGGTCGAGGGCGCGCGCAACGGCGCCGAGGCGATCAAGGCCCTGAAGATCTCGCACCCGGCCGTCATCATCATGGACGTCCAGCTCCCGGACGTGCACGGCTTCGACCTGTGCCGGCGCGTCAAGCGCCTGGCCGGCTGCGAGGACACGCCGGTGATCTTCGTCTCCGCGTCGACGCAGTACTCGGACCCGCGCGACCGCGCCGAGGGCCTGCAGGCCGGCGCGTCGCAGTTCCTGCCCAAGCCGATCCCGCCCGAGCGCCTGTGGGCCGAGATCGAGTCCGTGCTCGGCGCGCGCCGCCGCCCGAGCTGACCCCGCGCCGAATCGTTGCGTGTCTCCCGGCGCGCGCCCCCGGCCGCAACGGGCGCGCGGCTTGTCATTAAAAGAAGAAAAGCGTGTATAATCACTGCGCGCCGCCCGGACGCCGGGACGACGCGAGACGACTGCAGGGGGGAATCATGAAAACCACTCGCGCCTTCGCGGCCGCGGCGCTCGCCGCCGCCTTCGCGACGGCCGGAGCCGGGACCGCGCGCGCCGCCGTGCGCGACGCGTCCGTGCCGAACAACTTCGTCAACGTCTACGTCGGCTTCAACAAGATGAGCAACACCGACATCCACGTCGACGCGACGCCGTCTCTTTACGGCCTCGGAGGCGGCAACAAGGCCTCGATCGACTTCAACAACGCCCAGATGAACAACACGGTCTGGGGCGGCTTCGGGATGGGGCACTGGATCAAGCAGTATCCGTTCTCGATCGGCTTCTCCGGGACGATGGACTTCTTCCCGGCCTCCGTCAAGGAGCAGACGTTCCCGAACACCAGCTACACGATCGACGGCGTCCCGCAGACCCCCACGACGTTCACGAAGTACCAGACCGACATCTTCCAGGTCGTGCCGGCCTTCAACCTGATCGCGGGCGTGCCGCTCGGCATCGCGCGGGTCTACGGCGGCATCGGCCCGGCCCTGTTCATGTCGATCTACTCGTTCACGATGAAGGGGGGCAGCGCGCCCAACAGCCAGGTCACCGCGTTCGGCGCCAACGTCGGCTTCAACGCCTTCTTCGGCGGCGACTTCTTCATCACGAAGAACTGGTCGGCCTTCGTCGAGGGCAAGTACTCGCAGGTCAACAACCTGTCCTTCACGCCGGACCCGAGCCAGATCGGCGGGCGCAACCTGACCGAGACCTACAAGTCGCTGGTCACCCAGCGCGTCGCCGTCGGCGCGTCGTACCACTTCTGATCCGATGAACCGGAGCCTGGCGGCCGCGGCGGCGATCGTTTTCGTCTTCGCCGCGGCCGCCTGCGCGCCCCGGGGCTTCGTCGAGACGACCGCCAACGTCATCGACGAGATGACGGCCTTCCGCCAGGCGCGCGAGGCCAACACGCGCGCGGCCTGGCAGTCCTTCATCGACCAGTACCCGGACAGCCAGAAGGCCCAGCAGGCGCGGCAGTGGCTGGACGCGATGCCGTCCGACTCGTCGGCCGAGAACGCGCGGATGCAGGCCGAGGTCGCGAAGGCCGAGGCCGAGCGCGCGGCGCGCGAGCAGGCCGCGCAGGACGAGGCGGCCAAGCAGGCGGCGCTGAAGGCCCAGCAGGAGCAGGAGGCCCAGCGGATCGCGCAGGAGAAGGCCCAGCAGCAGGCCCTCGTCGCGCAGGCCCAGCAGGTG
Organism: Elusimicrobiota bacterium; assembly: GCA_028869495.1. Classification (GTDB taxonomy): domain Bacteria; phylum Elusimicrobiota; class Elusimicrobia; order UBA1565; family UBA9628; genus GWA2-66-18. The sequence continues at coordinate 4,000 of JAGWRY010000277.1, forward strand.
CAGGTCTCGACGCAGGCGGCGGCGCTGATCGCCGAGCTCCAGGAGAAGATGAAGGAGCTGGACCAGCGCGAGGCGGAGCTGGCCGCGCGCGAGGCCGCGCTGGACGCCAGCGCGACGAAGGCGGCCGCGGATCCCGACGTGGACGTCCCGCCGAGCGGCGGCCTGCCGCAGAGCCCGGAGAACTTCGCGGTCGTCATCGGCATCGACAAGTACCGCGACATCGGCGCCGAGGCGGATTACGCGGAGCGCGACGCGCGCTCGATGATGCTCTACCTGCGCGACTATCTGGGCTTCCCGGAGCAGAACATCAAGCTGCTGACCGGCGCGCACGCGGCCGGCTCCGACTTCCGCAAGATCCTCGAGCTGTGGCTGCCGCTGCAGGTGACGCCCGAGTCGAAGGTCTTCGTGTTCTACTCGGGGCACGGCGCGCCGGACGCGAAGAACAGCCAGGCCTACCTGCTGCCCTACGACGGCGACCCGAACGCGCTGGCGCTGACCGGCTACCCGCTCAAGAAGCTCTACGCGGACCTCGACGCCTTGCCCGCCAAGGAGACGCTCGTCGCCCTCGACAGCTGCTTCTCGGGCGCCGGCGGGCGCTCGGTCGTCGCGCGCGGCGCGCGCCCTCTGATCACGCACGTGCAGACCGGCCTGCTCGACCCGAAGAAGAACGTCACCGTCTTCGCGGCCGCCTCCGGCGACCAGATCACCGGCGCCTACGACCCGCAGAAGCACGGCCTGTTCACGTACTACTTCCTGCGCGGCCTGCGCGGCGAGGCCGACGCGAACAAGGACGGCTGGGTCACGGTCGACGAGGAGTACGCGTACCTGAAGAAGAACGTGACGATCCAGGCCAACCGCGACTCGCGCGAGCAGACGCCCCAGCTCCTGCCCGAGGAGTCGCTGGTCAAGGGCCGCGGCGACGAGAGGCTCGCGAAGGTTTCGGACTGACGCGCGCTTGACACTCCCCGGCGCTCCTGCTATCATGAATTTCGGAGACGTTCCTCCCGGAGAACCCCGATGGCCGAAATCCAGCTGACCGACGACACCTTCGACAAGGAGGTCCTGCAGAGCTCCCAGCCCGTGCTGGTCGACTTCTGGGCGCCCTGGTGCGGTCCGTGCCGGATGCTGTCCCCGGTCGTCGAGGAGCTCGCCAAGGAGTACGCGGGCAAGGTCAAGGTCGCCAAGCTCAACACCGACGACCACCCGAACGCCCCGGGCCGCTTCCGCATCTCCGCGATCCCGACCCTGCTGTTCTTCAAGGGCGGCCAGCTCGTCGAGCAGCGCGTCGGCGTGCAGTCGAAGGCCGACATCAAGAAGCTGCTCGACGGCCTGCTCGCCTCTTAAGCCGCCCGCCGTTTTCGCCGCCCCGCCGTCCCTCGACCCACGGTCGATGAAGCCTCGCCTCTACCTCGTCGACGCCCACGCCTACCTTCATAGGGCCTACCACGCGCTCCCTCCGCTGACGGACTCCAAAGGGGAGCCGGTCGGTGCCCTCTACGGCTTCGCGCGCACCTTGATCCAGCTGCTCAAGCGCGACAAGCCGGAGGCCCTGGCCGTCTGCTTCGACACGCCGGGGCCGACCTTCCGCGACAAGATGTACGCGGACTACAAGGCGACGCGCAAGGAGATCGATCCGGACCTGAAGGTCCAGCTCGGGCGGGCCAAGCCCCTGGCCGAGGCCATGGGCTTCAAGTGCGTCGAGAAGAGCGGCTTTGAGGCTGATGATGTCATGGCCACTCTGGCGCGGAAGGCGGTAAAGCAGGGCTGGGAGGCGGTGCTGGTCACGGGGGACAAAGACGCCCTCCAGCTGGTCGGCAACGGAATACGAGTCTTCAACGCCGCGAAGGACCAGTGGATGGACCCGCCGCAGGTCGAGGAGAAGCTCGGCGTCGGGCCCGCCCAGGTGGTCGACTACCTGTCCATCGTCGGCGACGCGGCCGACAACGTGCGCGGCGTCAAGGGGGTCGGCCCCGTCGGCGCAGTCAAGCTGCTGAAGTCCTACGGCTCGCTCAAGGGGGCGATCGCGGCCGCGCGCAAGGGCGACGGGGGCCTGACCCCGAAGCTCGCCGCGGTCCTGAAGGACGCCGGGAAGGACGCCGAGCTGGCGCAAGACCTGATCCGCCTCGACGAGAAGGTCCCGCTCGACGCGGAGGTCGAGGACTGCCGCGTGCGCCCGCCGGACCCGGCGAAGCTCGCCGAGGGCCTCGCGCGCTTCGAGTTCCGCTCGCTCGCGCGCGAGCTCGGCGCCCCTCCCGCGGACGGCGACGCCCCGGCGCCGGCTCCAGCGCCGCGCGCGGCGCCGGGCCGGCCGTCCGTCCCGCGCGGGATGGCG
>JAGWRY010000278.1 GCA_028869495.1 Elusimicrobiota bacterium
GCGGGCTCGAGGGAGTCCGCGGGGACGCGCCGCAGTTCGAGCGCGAAAAGGAGCGGGTCGAGCGCGGCGCGGTCGCCGCGCAGGAGGCCGCGCGCGGCGGCGGCGGTCCAGGCGGCCCAGGCGCGCGCGGAGCGCGTGCGCGCCTTCAGCGCCCGGACGGCCTCGAGCGCGGGCTCGTCCTCGTCGGCGAGCGAGTGGATCGGGAGCTCCAGGCGCGCGGAGATCTCCGGGATCGGCTCGGGCGACAGCGCGGCCAGGAAGGACTGCGCGAGATCCTCGGCCGCGCTCTCGGCGGCGGCCGGGTCCTTCGCGCCCTTCAGCGCGCGGCGGTAGGTCTCGTCGAGGGTGCGGCGGCCGTCGACCTTCTCGTCGCCGGGGACGTGCAGGAGGATCAGGCGGCGGCGGGCCGGGTCGTAGACGGCGAGGTGGAAGGTCGGGACCGGGACGCCGGGCTCGCGCGCGGCGACCCAGGCCAGCCACGGCCGCCCCGAGCGGATCCGTTCGGCGAGCGGGGAGCCGGCCTGGGCCCAGGCGGCGGCCAGGACGGCGGCGGCGAGCAGCGCGGCCAGCGCGCGCTCGAGCCTCAGCGCGCGGCCAGCGAGTTCCATAGCTCGATCGTCAGCGGGTGCAGCCAGGCCCGGCGCGACAGCGCGTGGGCCAGCTTCTCGGACAGGCAGCGCTCGAAGGCGGCGTCGAGGTCTTCGAAGGCGAGCGCGCGGGTCTGCGCGGCGCCCGGATGGCCGCGGTCGAGCGAGCTCGCGTCGGCGACGTAGAGAATCTTGTCGAGGCGGGTCATGACGACGTCGCCCAGCGTGTGCTTGCGCACGGCCGAGAGCACCTCCGCGTCGGAGACGCCCCACTCGCGGCGGGCGAGGTCCTCCGAGACGTGCGCGTGCAGGAGCATCGGCTCCAGGGCGGCGGTCAGCTCGCGCGCGGGGACCTTCAGGCGGCGGCGGCGCACGTACTCGGCCAAGAGCGGCGGGGGGAAGCGCCGGCCGGCGTCGTGCAGGAGGCCGGCCAGGCGCGCCTTGTACGGGTCCTCGCCGTGGCGGCGGGCGAGGGCCTCGGCCAGGGCGGCGACGTTGAGCGTGTGCTCGAGGCGCGGGGCCTTCAGGGTCTCGCGCAGGCGCTTCAGCAGGGCTCGCCCGTAGAGGCCGCGCTCCTCGATGCGCGCCAGCGCTTCCGGGAACAGCGCGTCCGCGCAGTCCTCGCCGCGGGCCAGCGCGCCGCGCAGCTCGGTGGACGACAGGTCGGGGAACGCGCCGGGAACGCGCCGGAAGAAGGCCGGCGGGCGCGCGGCGCCGGCGCGGGCGCCGTACCACCAGCGCGCCAGGCGCCGCAGGCGCGCGGGCTCGCGCCAGCGCGGGAAGGACGCGGCCGAGTCCTGACCGCAGACGAAGTGGAGCTCGGCGCCGGGCTCGAGGGCCCTCAGGCGCGCGAGGGTCTCGACGGTGTAGACGCGGCGCCGGGCGCGGACCTCGCCGAGCTCGAGGCGCGCGAGGCGGCGCCAGCGCGCGGGCAGGCGCTCGAGGAGCCCGAGCCGCGCCAGGACCGCGCGCTCCTCGGCGGGGGCGGAGGGGGCGGCGTCCTTGAGCGGGGCGCTCCA
>JAGWRY010000279.1 GCA_028869495.1 Elusimicrobiota bacterium
CCGCGCGGCGTCCGGCCTCCCGCGCGCCCGCGCCCCCGAGGGGAGCCCAGCCCTCCTCGACGACGGCGGCGGCGCCCGGCGCGCGCCGGAGCGGGGCGCACGCCGAGGCCAGCGCCGCGACGAGGACCAGCCGCTTCACCGGAGCGCCAGTCCCGTGTCGGCGGCCAGCTGCGCCTTGGGCAGGCGCAGGGTCACGACGCAGCCGCCGTCCTTCGTGAACTCGCTCTTGAGGACCTCGGCGCCCCGGATCGAGGCGTCGACCTTCGACTCGAGCGAGGAGTCCACCGCGATCGCCCGGGAGACCTTGTAGCCGCCCTCGAGCCGGACGCCCTTGATCATCGACAGGAGATCGTACTGCGCCTTGACGATCGCGGCGTCGCGGGCCAGCGCGCGGCGCTGGGTCTCGGTCGGCAGGGACGGGTCCGAGGCGCCGATGCCGATCGCCTCGAAGTAGGAGGAGCGGTCCGGGCGCTCGTTGAGGACGTCGGGGACGCGCCCGTCCTTGAGCTGACGGGGGACGCCGGCGCAGGCGGAGGCCAGCGCGGCGGCGAGGACGGCGATCATCGTCTTCTGTCTGCGGCTCATGGTTCGACCTCCGTTGCGGCGTTGCGGGAAGGATAGCCGGGACGGGCGGGGCGGCGCTCAAGCGGCGCTGAACTCGGTCTTAAGCGCGCGGTTTGACTCGGCGCGGGCAGAGGTGTAGAATCCGTCCCTGATGCCCTCGAAACCCTCCGGCGTCGACGTCGGCGACAAGGCGCCGTCCTTCTCCGCGCAGGACGAGACCGGGCGGACTTGGTCGCTGAAGGCCCTGAAGGGCCGGACCTTCGTCCTGTACTTCTACCCGAAGGACAGCACGCCGGGCTGCACGATCGAGGCCTGCGACTTCCGCGACCGCTACGACGCCTTCGCCCGCAAGAAGGTCGCGGTCCTGGGCGTCAGCCCGGACGGCGCGAAGTCCCACGCCGGCTTCAAGGCCAAGCACGGGCTCCCGTTCCCGCTCCTCGTCGACGAGGACCGCGCGATCTGCCGCGCCTACGGAGTCTGGCGGCTCAAGACGCTGTACGGGCGCAAGTTCATGGGCGTGGAGCGCTCGACCTTCGTCGTCGGCCCCGACGGCCTCATCAAGGAGGCCGTCCGCAAGGTCTCCGTCGCCGGGCACGCCGAATCGATCCTGGGGACCGTCTAGCCTCTCACAGGAACAGCAGGGGGAGCAGGCCCAGCGCCGCCAGGGCGAGCAGGAGCGCGAGGGCGGTCCGGCCGGTCCTGCGGTCGGCGAAGACCCAGGCGTAGACGCCCTTCACCGCGTTGTTGCTGGCGGCGGCGACGACGATCGAGACGGCGGCGACCGCCAGCGGCGCTCCGGCGCGGGCGCCCTCGGTCATGCCCATGATGAAGGGATCGACGTCGGTCACTCCCATCAGCCCGGCCAGCGAGTAGACGCCGGCGCTGCCCAGGCGCTCGAGCGCCAGGTGCGTGACGACCAGGATCAGCACGAACAGCGCCGCGAAGGCGAAGGCCGCGTCGAGCTCGAGGGGGTTCTTCGCGGGGGGAGGCGGCGCGCCGTCTTGCCCCGCGCCGGGCTCGGCGCGGCGCGTCCACAGCCAGCCGCCGGCCAGGGCCAGGCCGGCCAGCAGGAGGAACCAGGGCGCGAGCAGGTCGGCGAGGCCCCGGTTGAACAGGCGCACGAGGACGGCCAGGCGCAGGTACATCACCCCGGAGGCCGCCAGGATCGACCCGGCGTAGAGGCTCGGGCTGTCCGCGTCCTTCGCGCGCTTGGCCAGCGTCACCGTCGTCACGGTGGACGAGTACGCGCCGCCCAGGGCCGCCGAGGTCAGCACGCCGCCGCGCCCCTTCATCAGCTTCTGCAGGACGTAGCCGCCGTAGGAGACGGCGCTGACCGCGACGACGACCAGCCAGGTCTTGTACGGGTTGAGCTGGAAGATCGTGAAGTCGCGGTCCGGGACCGCGGGCAGGATCACGGCGGCCAGCAGGAGGAATTTGGTGAAGGAGAGGACCTCGTCGGGCGGGATCCGGCGCGAGAGGCCTTCGAGCGCGGCCTTGAGCTCGAGCAGGAGGAGGCTGATCACGACGAGCGTCGCCGCGATCCAGAGCTCGCCGCGCTGGACCAGCGCGCCGAGGGCGTAGGTCAGCAGGCCGATGACCTCGGTCGTCGCGCCGGAGACGGCGGACGTGCCGAGCTTGTGATAGTAGGAGAGGGCCATCAGCCCGCCGACGGCCAGGAGGCCCAGCGCCAGCGGCAGGGACTGGCCGGCGGAGATCAGCGACAGCGCATAGCCGAGCAGGCCGATCAGCGGGAAGGTCCGGACCCCGCCGAACGCGTAGCGCGCCTCGTTCTTGTGCTCCTCGCGCTCCAGACCGATCAGGAAGCACAGAAAGAGCACGACCAGGATCTTGAGCCCCTCGGGGGGCAGCAGGGCGAGCAGGTCCTTCATCGCGCCTCCTCGCGCCGAGTATAGCCCGCGGCGCGCGGCGCGTCAATGCGAGCGAAGAGCGCGAAGCTCTTTGACTTTCGTCATGCCGATTGTTATAAAACGCCTGGCGGGCAGCCCCCGCGAGGAGGTCGTTCATGAAGAAGCGGCTCAGCGCCGTCTTGGGCGCGGTTCTGGCGTCGACGATGGGCGTTCAGTCTTTCGCGCTCGGCACGGCGAGCTACAGCAGCGAGCTGATCAGCGCCCGCTCCCTCGGTCAGGGCGGCACCGGCGTCGCCGGCACGCAGAACGACCCGATCGCGGTCTACACGAACCCCGCGGCCCTGACGGAGATGAAGGGGACGCAGGCCACCGTCGGCCTCTCCTACGTCAACGCGAGCCCCAAGTTCAAGAACGCCGCGACGTCCGCGGGCTTCGGCGCGTCGACCTACTCGAAGGGGACCGCCGGCGACGTCACGGGCGCGCGCGCGACCAGCGTCGCGATCCCGGACTTCGCGATCACGTCGAGCTGGCTGGACGGCCGCGTCGCGGCCGGCCTGGCGGCGGTGACGCCGTACGGCCTGGAGACGCACTGGGACGGCGACAGCCCGATGCGCTACCAGGCGACCGACGCCCGCCTGCGCATGGTGGACGTCACCTCGGCCCTGGCCTACAAGGTCTGCTCGGGCTTCTCGATCGCGGCCGGCCTCGACTACTGGAACACCGTCGAGGGCGCCCTCGAGCACAAGATCAACGTCGCGGCCCTGAACAGCAGCCTCGGCGGCGCCGCGGTCGGCGCGGACGCGAACTCCCGCCTGAACGGCAACGGCGACGGCTTCGGCTACCACGTCGGCACGGTCCTGCGCTTCAACGCGCGCCATCAGCTGGGCGTCGTCTACCACAGCGCCGTGCGCATGGCGCTGACCGGCAACGCGCAGATCAAGGGCCTCAGCGGCACCGCGGCGACGGTGTTCGGCGGCAGCAACTTCTCGACCGACGCGAACGCGCCGCTCTACATCCCGCAGAACGTCCAGGTCGGCTACTCGTACACGCCGAACGAGCGCTGGAACCTGGAGGCCGACGCGTCCTGGTACGACTGGTACGCGGCCCGCCAGCTCGGCGTCGTCTACCAGGGAAACCTGACCTCCACGCAGGCCTCGGTGCTGGCCAGCGGCAACCCGACCGAGTTCAAGCCGCGCAAGACGATCAACTTCGGCTTCGGCGCGAACTACAAGGCGTCCGACGCGCTGCAGCTGCGCGCCGGAGGCTACTACCAGGCCGCGGCTCTGCCGGAGAGCTACTTCGACGCCGCCTTCGTCGACCTGCCGCGCTACGCGGCGACGCTGGGCGCCGGCTGGGCCGTGACGAAGTCCCTCGGCATGGACTTCGCCTACAACGCGGTCTTCTTCCATGCCCGCGACGTCAACGCCCCGGGCGCGGCCTCCAGCGGCTCGGGCTACGACGGCCGCTTCACCAGCTTCGCCAACATCGTCTCGGCGTCGCTGACCTGGCGCGTGGACTAGGGTCCCGCGCCTGACGGCCCCGCGGGCGAGCGCGCCCGCGGGGCCGCTTTTTTTTGGCCTGGACGCCGGGCCGCGCGCGCGCTAAACTGGGGGGCGTGAAGCGACTCGTCGCCGCCTCGTGCGCGCTGTCCCTGGCGTCCTGCGCTCCCGGCGCGGCCCGCGTCGACGTGCTCTCCCGCGCGCCCTCCTTCACCGCGAAGGCCGTCGCGATCGTCTCCGTCCGGGGCGCCGGGGCGCGGGCGGGCGCGCTGACGGACGCCCTCGCCGCGCGCCTGCGGGCCGGAGGCACGCGCGCGGTCGCGCTGGC
>JAGWRY010000280.1 GCA_028869495.1 Elusimicrobiota bacterium
GGGGCGGGGGCTGCGAGGGGGAGCGGCGCCGCGAGCGGGGCCGGCCCGGCGTCGAGGGAGAGCGGGGAGGCGGAGAGCGCCGGGACGGGCGAGAGGGACGACGGAAGCGGGAGGATTCGCGCGGACGGCGCCGCGGCGCCGGCCAGGGGGGCGGACTCCGCGGCGGCCGGGACGGGGCGCACCTGCGCGGCGGCCGGGAAGGCCGTCAGCAGGGACAGGACGACGGAGAGGATCCGCCGCAGGGTCACGCGCGTATCATATCCGCGTCGCGCCGGCGTCATGTGGGCCGCGCGGTCCGTCCGCCGGGCGCCAGGAGACCTAGGCGTTTCTGGGTCCGCGCCGGGCTACGGAGACGGCTTCCCGCCCTTCAGGGACACGACGGGGAAGTACAGCCCCTCGCGCTCGCGGCGCCACCAGTCGCCGGACGCGCGGCGCTGGGCCGGGGTCGAGAAGCGCGTCGACCACAGCCAGGCGCGCGCGTAGAGGGGCTTGGTCCGGCCGAGCGGCGAGGGGCCCATCAGGGCCTCGACGGAGGGGCTGCCCTGCAGCAGGCGGTAGAGGAGGTTGCCGAACCAAGGACTCGGCGCGCCGAGGCCGGCGAACCACATCTGCCAGTCGAGGCGCGGCATGTAGGGGCCGGTCTCGGGCGGGGCGCGCCGCGGGTCTCCGGGCTTCCAGCGGAACGGCCACTCGCGCCAGTCCCGGCCGTCGGCGGAGACCTCGACGGAGATCTCCTCGCGCTTGGTCGTCATCACGGCGAAGAGGCCGTAGGAGTCGATCGAGCGCAGGGGCTCGAGGGCGGCCAGGACGGTGCCCCAGACGGGGGCCAGCGGCGGGCGGGCGCCGAGCTGGAGGCTCCACTGCAGTCCGCCGACGAACAGCCACAGGGCGGCGAAGGCGCCGACGGCGCGCGCGCGGGCGGGGCGCGCGGGGCGCGGGGAGGCTTTCGGGGCCAGGCGCGCGAGCCAGGGCAGGTCGTCGTCGAGGGCGGCCAGGCAGAGCACCAAGGTCAGCAGGTTGAAGAAGCCGTAGTTGCCGGTCAGCGCGATCAGGATCATGAGCGCCGCGATCGCGGCGGCGCCGAGGCGCCGCGGGCGGCGCGGCAGGAGCAGGAGCCAGGGAGCTCCCAGCTCGACGCCGAGGGCGCCGAGACAGGAGAGCTTCTGGAACCAGACGGGCAGGAGGCTCATCCACCAGGCGACGGGGTTCGGGAGGGGCTGGGTCCAATAGTGGTAGGTCAGAGCGGTCAGGTCGCGCCAGTGCGGGTCGCCGCTCAGGATCTTCACGAGTCCGGACTGGAGGATCACCTTGAAGAGCAGCAGGCGCAGGAGGAGCAGGGCGCCGCGCGAAGGCTCGGCGCGGTCCCTGCGGCGCAGCGACCACGGGGCCAGGAAGACGGCGATGAGCCCGGCCTCCAGGAGAAGGGCGTCCCACTGGTAGCTCAGGAAGTCGGAGCCGACGGCGCACAGCGACAGGTACAGCGCCCAGCACAGCAGGACCGCGGGGCCGGGCAGGAAATCCAGGATCAGGGCGGCGGCGGAGAGGGCTCCGGCGGCGCAGAGGCCGACCAGGGCCGCGTCCGAGTGGAAGAGCCAGACGAGGGACGGGACCTCCCAGAAGCGCACCAGGCCGTACGCGCGCCCGGCCGCGAGCAGCTGGACGGCGGGCATCAGGCCGTCCGCGCCGATCAGGCCTCGCACCTGGACGGCGAGGGAGACGAAGGCGACCAGGTAGCACAGGCCGAGGCCCGCGAGGACGGCGCGGACGGTCCCGGCGATCGGGGCGCGCTCGGGCGAGCCCCAGAGCAGGCGCGTCAGGCGCGAGAAGAGCGGGCGGCGCGCGGCGACGAGGCGGTAGGCGGCCTCGCTCGCGGCGCGAAAGGGCGGGACGGCGCGGTGGAGCCTCAGCCAGACCCGTCCGGCGCCGCCGCCCGCGTCGAGGGTCCGGAACACGGCCTCGGCGCCGCGGCGCACGGTCCCGTCCGTCTCGATCAGGTGGACGGCCTCGTTCAGGGCCGCGGGGTCGAGCCTCGGGAAACGGACGCGGGCCTCCTGCGAGGGGACGTACTCGACGCGCTCGCCGGTCGTCTGCTTCCAGCGCCGGATCCACAGGCGGCAGAAGCCGCAGTCGCCGTCGAAGACGAGGACGGGGCGGGACTTGCTCACGCCCCGATTATAGGCAATCGGCTACGGGGTCGGGGTGGCGCGGACGTCGAGGGCCTCGGCGGCGGCCTCGTAGAGGTCCAGGCAGGAGCGGTAGCGGTCCTCGGCGCGAGGGGCCAGCGCCTTGGCGAGCACGGCGTCCAGGGCGCGCGGCAGGCCGGGCAGGAGCCGGGACGGGGGCAGGAAGCGGGCGTCGAGCTTGTCGCGCATCTCGTCGGGGCCGGGGAACGGCAGTCCGCCGGTCAGCGTCTCGTAGAGGGTGACGCCGAGGGCGTAGACGTCGGACTCCTTGACGACGGCGCCCATCGCCTGCTCGGGGGCCATGTAGGTCGGGGTGCCGACGATGGTGTTGGTGGTCGTCAGCATCGAGTCCTGGACCTGCCGAGCGATGCCGAAGTCCATGACCTTCGCCCAGCCGCCGTCGGCGATCATGATGTTGGCGGGCTTGAGATCCCGGTGGATCACGCGCCGGGAGTGGGCATGGTCGACGGCGGCGGCGACCTGCTTGAGCAGGCGCGCGGCCTCGGCCGGCTCCAGGTGGCGGCCGAGGGACTCGTTGAGGAGCTCGTGCAGGGTCCGGCCGAGGATGTACTCGAAGACGAGGTAAGTGTCCTCCTCGTCGCGCAGGATCGTGTGGATCTCGACGATGTGCGGGTGGCGCAGGGAGGCGACCATCTCCGCTTCCTTTATGAAGCGCTCGCGCTCGCGCGGGTTGCGCTGGAGCTCGGCGCGCAGGCGCTTGACGGCGACCGGGCGCTTGAGGACCTTGTCCCAGCCCTTGTAGACGGTCCCCATGCCGCCCTCGCCGATCTTCTCGACGATCTCGTACTGGGCGTCGAGCGCGCGGCGCTCCTCGCCGCCGCGCGGCGCAGGGGGCGCGGCGCGGCGGGGGCGCGGGCGCCTCAGCCACAGCA
>JAGWRY010000281.1 GCA_028869495.1 Elusimicrobiota bacterium
GCCGCGGCGCCCGCGGCGGCGGCCGACGGCGCCGCCTCCCCCGCGGTCTCGACGACCGCGGCGGGGGCGCGCGTGCAGAGAAGCGCCGCCAGCAGGATCCAGGCGCCGGTCATAGCCGACCGGAGTCTAGCAAAAAGGCGCGCGGGTCAAGCGGGGCGCGGGCCGCGCGGCAGGCGGCCGCGCAGGAGGCTCCACGCCAGGGACAGGAGGGCGCCGAGGCCGAACAGGGAGAAGAACCAGACCCAGAACGACGGGTTCGGGCGCGTCGGCGGGGTCGGGACGGGCGTCACGCCGCCGGGCGCGCGCTCGAGGCGGCCCGCGTAGCCGGCCCACCAGGCCAGCTCGGCGGTCTCGGCCCGGATCCTCGCGCGCAGGGCGGCGATGCGGCGCTCGAGCTCCTGCTGGACCCCGAGGCGTAGGCCTTCCTCGCGCACGCGCGCCCACTGCTTCTGCTCGCGCGCCTCGACGCTCTTGCGCGCGGTCTCGTTCTCCGCGACCAGCGCCTTGTCGCGCGCCTGGGCCGCCTCGAGGCCGGGCCGCGCCGCGGCGATCCCCTTCGCGGTCGTCCCGACCCGCGCGCGGTAGCCGCCCATCGCCGCCGCCTCGCTCGCGTAGCCGGCGGCGCCCGGGTAGATCCGGACGCGGCGCTCGACGCGGTCCACGAACAGTCCGTGCGGCGTCGCCGACATCACGATGTCGCCCCGGCCGTTCGCGCCCGGGTCGGCGGCCAGGGTCGGGTCCTGGCGCAGGCTCTGCGCGACGACCGAGACCGGCTTCCCGTCGACGCTGACGTCGCCGGAGCGCGCCGCGACCGAGGTCTCCTCGTAGTCGCCGGCGCGGCCGCGGCGGGTCTCGATGTAGGTCTGCTCGATGCCCCCGTTGAAGCGGGCCAGCGTGCGCTGGCGGGCGGCGTCCAGGTCCTCGGCCGCGCGGCGGACCTGCGCCTCCATCGCGAGGCTCCCGAAGTGGACGTCGCGGCCGTTGCTCGGGTCCCGCGCGTCCTTCTGCGCGAGGATCTCCCCCGGCTTCAGCGGCGAGGCGACCCGCACGTCGCCGGGCATCTGGCTCGGGTCGAAGGCGGGCGTCACCGGGTCGGGCAGGAGGTCGAGCACGTCGACCCAGCCCAGCACCGTGCGGAAGAAGCCGTGGTGCTCGGTCTCGCCGCCCTCGGTCTTGTGCATCGCGGCGCGGCCCAGGTAGTGCTGCCAGCGCGGGTCGCGACCGCCCGCGAGTTCGAACGGCGCCTGCGCGATGCCGCGCGGCACCTCGAGGACGATGTTGCCCCAGTTGTAGGGCATGATCGCCCAGTGCTTGTCGGTGGAGAGCTTCGAGCGGCTCGCGTCCAGGCGCGCGATCAGGTAGCGCTCGGAGAGCAGGACCGGCAGTGACTCGCTCGCCCGCGTCGGCCGGCCCGTCTTCGGGTCGATCCCCGTCCTCGTCACCGTCGTCTCGTAGTGGCTCAGGCGGACCTTCGTGCGCACGACGTCGTCGGACAGGCGCGCCTCGACGTCGCCTCCGGCGTGATAGTAGACGAGGCTCCAGGAGGGCAGGGCCTTGTCGACGTCGGCGTCGGTCGCGTACTGCCGGACGAGGCGCCCCTGCGCGTCGAGCGCCGCCGCCGCGAGCGGTCCGGTCAGCGTCGCGACGGCGGCTCCGCCGTCCGGGATCGTCTGGTCGAGGGCGAGCCGGCCGTAGACGGCCGGGGCGGCCGCGCGCACGACGTCCTGGCCGGCGTCGAGCGAGAGCGCCAGGTCCGACGTGCGGTAAAGGCTCCAGGACCGCGAGCGCGCGAGCGTCCGCTCGGCGTCCTTCTCCGCCGCGTCGGCGTTGACGACGCGCGCCCGCGCCAGGCGCAGGGCCTCGTCGGCCTCCTTCGCGGGCTTGGCGGCCGCGTCGAAGGCCTTCTGCGCCTCGGCCAGCCCCGGCGTCCGGGCGGCCCCGCGCAGCGCGCGTCCGAAGGCCGCGCGCTCCGGCGCGTCGGCGGACGCCGACTGCCCGGCCTCGTCGACCGCCGCCTGCTGGAGGCGC
>JAGWRY010000282.1 GCA_028869495.1 Elusimicrobiota bacterium
CAGGTTCACGAGGCGCTGGTCGGCGATGTACTGCAGGTACTGGCGCATGCCGTTGGCGGAGAGGCCCGCGACGCCCAGGCCCAGCAGGTCCTCGGCGAAGGCCATCTCGCACTCGATGGCATCCTTGAGCATCTCGACGACGTCGGCCTCCATCTTCGGCGTGAACAGGGTCGGGTCCTCGGCGCGGGCGGTCTTGATGATCTCGATGGCGGCGGCGATGTGCATGGACTCGTCGCGGAAGACCCAGTTCGTGCCGCCGGCCAGGCCGTTGAGCAGGCCCTTCGAGCGCAGGAAGTAGACGTAGGCGAACGCGGCGAAGAAGAACAGGCCCTCGACGCAGGACGCGAAGCAGATCAGGTTCATCAGGAACTGGCGCTTCTGGTCCGGCGTGTCCAGGCGCTCCAGCGTGTGGATCGAGTTCATCCACTTGAACATGAACTCGCCCTTCTTCTTGATCGACGGGATGTTGTCGATCGCGGCGAAGGCCTTTTCGCGCTCCTCGGGCTCCGGGATGTAGGTGTCCAGCAGGGTCAGGTAGAACTCGACGTGCAGGGCCTCCTCGTAGAGCTGGCGCGACAGGTACATCCTCGCCTCGGGGGAGTTCACATGCTTGTACAGGTTCAGGACCAGGTTGTTGCTGACGATCGAGTCGCCGGTCGCGAAGAAGGCGACCAGGCGGTCGATCATGTGCTTCTCGGACGGGGTCAGCTTGTTCTTCAGGTCGGTGACGTCGTGGGAGAAATCCACCTCCTCGACGGTCCACGTGTTCTTGATCGCCGCCTTGTACATCTCGAAGAACAGCGGGTACTTCATCGGGCGCAGCGTCAGATTGAAGCCGGGGTCGAGGATCATGAACGGGTCTCCTGCGCCGAGCGGCGGCGCGCCGGTGCGGGCAAATCGCCGGGCGGGGCCGCGGGGCCCCGCCCGGCCGGGGATGAAGCTACTGGCAGGACTCGCAGCTCTCCGGGTTCTCCAGGGAGCAGGCGACCTTCTCGGCGTCGGTCTTCGCGTCCGGCGCGGCCGACAGGGGCGCGGCGGCGGCGGCGGCCGAGACCGTCGCCTTCGCGATGCGCGTCGCCGGGCGGGAGCGCAGGTAGTACGTGGTCTTGAGGCCCTTCTTCCACGCGTACATGTACATCGACGACAGCTTGCCGATGTTCGGGCTCTCCATGAACAGGTTCAGCGACTGGCTCTGGTCGAGGTAGGCCCCGCGGTCGGCGGCCATGTCGATCAGCGAGCGCATCGGGATCTCCCAGACGGTGCGGAACATCGCGCGCACGCCCTCCGGGATCTCGACGATGTCCTGGATCGAGCCCTCCGCCATCTTGATGCGCGCGCGCATCGCCTCGTTCCAGAGGCCGAGCTTCTTCAGCTCGGCGACGAGGTACTTGTTGATCTGCAGGAACTCGCCGGACAGGGTCTCGCGCTTGAACAGGTTCGAGATCTGCGGCTCGATCGCCTCGTACGAGCCGACGATCGACGCGATCGTCGCGGTCGGCGCGATCGCCAGCAGCAGCGAGTTGCGCAGGCCCTTGGCGATCATTTCCGCGCGCAGCTTCTCCCAGCGGGTCATGTCCGCGGGCTTCACGCCCCAGAGCTCGAACTGGAACACGCCCTTCGCCGCCTTCGTCTCGGCGAAGGCCTCGTGCGGGCCCTTCGCCGACGCGAGCTCGACCGACGCGGACAGCGCGTGGAAGTAGATCTCCTCGGAGATCCTGCGCGACAGCTCGCGCGCCTCGGGCGAGTCGAAGGCCATGCCCAGTTGGAAGAACGCGTCCTGCAGGCCCATCACGCCCAGGCCGACCGGCCGCCAGCGTTTGTTGCTGGCCGCGGCGGCCTTCGTCGGGTAGAAGTTGATGTCGACGACGCGGTCCAGGTACTTGACCGCGGTGCGGACGTTCGCCGCGAGCTTGACGAAGTCGAAGCGCCCGTCCTCGACGTGCTTGGCCAGGTTGATCGAGCCGAGGTTGCAGACCGCGGTCTCGCCCTGGCTGGTGACCTCGATGATCTCGGTGCACAGGTTCGACGAGTGCACGACATTGGCCGGGGAGCCGGTCTGGTTCGCCTTCAGGTTGCTGGCGTCCTTGAAGTTCATCCAGCCGTTGCCGGTCTCGGCGAGCGTCTTCATCATGCGCCCGTAGAGGTCGCGCGCCTTCAGCTGGCGGACGTAGAGCTTCTTCTCCTCGCCTTCCCGATAGGCGTCCTCGAACGCCTTGCCGTAGAGGTCGGTCAGGTGCGGCATGACCTTCGGGTCGAAGAGCGACCAGACGCCGTCCTCCTCGACGCGCTTCATGAACAGGTCCGGGATCCAGTGCGCGAGGTGCAGGTTGTGCGCGCGGCGGGCCTGGTCGCCGGTGTTGTCGCGCAGCTCCAGGAACTCCTCGATGTCCGCGTGCCAGGTCTCCAGGTAGACGCAGGCCGCGCCCTTGCGCCGGCCGCCCTGGTTGACCGCCGCCACCGAGGAGTCCAGGGTGCGCAGGAACG
>JAGWRY010000283.1 GCA_028869495.1 Elusimicrobiota bacterium
GGTCGTGGGCACGGCCGCACTGTCGCGCCCCGACGATCCGCGGCTCGCGGACCTGCGCGCGGCGAGGGCCACGCTGACGGTCCGCGTCGTCGCCGGCGCCGGACGGAGGATCCTCGCCGAGAGGACCGGGCAGGGCGCCGCCGTCGACGCCGACGCCGCCGACGCCGCGCGCGAGGCCGTCGGCGACGCGGCCGAAGCGGCCGCGGACGGGCTTTCGAAGGACCTGGAGGAGGGATCATGGACGCTCTCACGGCCGGATTGACGTCCCGCGCGCGAAGCGCTATCCTTAGCAACGTTACGACCATGCCCGCGAAAATCCTCGTCGTCGACGACGACCGCGCGATCCTGGCCATGATCAAGAGGTTCCTGTCCGCCAGCGGTCTGGGCGTGATCATGACCGACAACGGCTCCGAGGCCCTCCTGCTGGTCAAGGACTCCAGGCCCGACCTGATCCTCTGCGACGCCGAGATGCCCGGCCTCGACGGCCACGCGCTGTGCCGGCGCCTCAAGCAGGAGGCCGACACGCGCTCGGTGCCGGTCGTGCTGATGTCGGGCGCGAAGATGGCCGACAAGGACGTCCTGCAGGGCTTCGAGGGCGGCGCCGACGACTACGTGCTCAAGCCCTTCTCGCTGCCGGTCCTGCTCGCGCGCCTGAAGGCCGTCCTGCGGCGCTACGAGGCCGTCGAGTCGAAGGAGGGCGTCCTGCGCAAGTGCGGCGTCGAGATCGACGCCTCGGGACGCACGGTCAGGATCGGCCGCGATCCGGTCGCGCTGACGCGCAAGGAGTTCGACCTGCTGGCCGTCCTCCTCAGCAAGAGCGGGAAGGTCCTCTCGATCCCGTACCTGCTCGAGACCGTCTGGGGCTACGACCCGGCCGACTACAACGACCCGGGCACGGTCGAGGTCCACGTGTACCACCTGCGCAAGAAGCTCGGCCCCAAGCTCGCCAAGCGCATCGTCAACATGCCGGGCCTCGGCTACAAGTTCGACGACGCGGTCTGAGCCCCGCGCTCAGCGCCCGAGCAGGCGGTCGACCAGCCCTTTGCGCGGCGGCGCGCGCGCGGCCTCGGCCCGGGCCTCGCGGATGCGGTGGTGCCAGCCGTTCGCGTACTCGAGGTAGGGCTCGAGGCGCTCCTCGTACGTCGCGGCGTTGCGGTCCACGGCCGCGAGGTAGGTCTCGCGCTGGGCCGGCGTCCAGCCCACGCCGGCCAGCTCCCGGTCCATGCGCGCGCGGCCGCCGCCCTCGTAGGCCCGGCGCCACTCCGCGAAGCGGGCGCGGTAGACGGCGGGGTCGTTGAAGCTCAGCCGGTCGACGAGCGGGAAGCTCTTGAGCAGCACCTGCTCGTCGACCTCCCGCGGCGCGGCCTTCGCCAGCGGCTCGCGCGAGAGCTTCTCGAAGTCGACGAGGCCGAAGCGTCCGCCGCCGAGCTCCAGCACGTCGGCCCCGTGCATGTCGCCCAGGCCCAGGACCAGCTGGATGATCGAGGCGTCCGCGCGCTGGACCGGCGTCAGCTCGCGGCGCGCGCTCTCCCCGTCGCCGACCGCGGGCAGGCCCTCGCTGAGGACGTAGACGTCCCGGCCGTCGCGGAAGACGCTGACGCGCGGCGCGACCGCGAACGAGCGCGACAAGAGCGGGTCTCCGCGCAGGACGGCCGCGAAGCCCTCCTCGTTGCGCGCGCGCGTCTCCGGAGGCGTCGCGTCGATCACCGGGTCCGGCGACGGGCCCAGCTTCTTCAGGTACCAGGTCCGCCCGCCGATCAGGACCTTCGCGGTCTCGCCCGAGTAGCCGCGGCCCGTCCTCCCCGCCCACTCGACGCGCGCCATCCCCGGGATCGCGCCCGGCCCCGCCGCGCCGCTCTCCCCCGCGCGGCGCAGGCGCAGGAGGACCTTGCCTGCGGGTCCGGCCGGGAGCGCGCTCTCCGCCGGGACGACCGCGTCGCCGCCGCGCTCGGCGGCGAGGTCGA